>NZ_LXHX01000085.1:0-36573 GCF_001649495.1 Emticicia sp. MM
TTCCTAAATACTTATAATTATAATTTTCAAGCCATAAAAACTAAGTATTTTTACTTATAACAGTAGCACTATTTTGAGATAAAAAACAACTTTGGGAGATTAAATCCATTTTTATAATCTGTGAACCAATTCTTATAAAATCATGATTAAGCTAAGAAAAAGCCAATTAACTTACCCAAAATTTCTTAACCGAACTTTTGCTTATTATCCTTCATTTTCAAGTATTATTACACCTCAGTTTTTCAACAAGTACCAATACTTAGTATCAAACATCGACAATTTATTATTTGCAGTTAGTGCAAATGGCCTTGTAAAATTTAATTCCCAAAACATCAGATGTGATTATCCCTTAAAAATTGATTCCTCTACTAAAAGACTCTTCTTCGATTTTTATTACGATTATGTTTGCAGTGTTTTTAGTTTGGTGGACGAAAAAGTACAAACGACTTATCCGTATATCGAGCTGCCAATAAAAAACAGTGTTGGCAAGCACGCTTGGGTAAAAGTTAACTTATTTTTAACAAACCTACAAAATGAGCCATTACTTTATGGTACCGTAGAAGATTTTTCGCATGAGAAATCATCTAATGAGCACAAAGTTGATATTACCAATGAGGCAGCTTCAACACTGATAAGCAGCCTTGAAACAGGTGTATTGATGGAAGACGAAAATAGAAGAGTGATTATTACGAATAAATCTCTCCTAAATATTTTTGACTTAAATCTAAATCCTAATGATTTAATTGGGCAAAATTGTCAGTTAATGGCTCACGAGATGAAAAGCTATTTCAAATATCCTGAGCAGTTCATCGATTTTATAGAGATGAATGTTCAAGGACATACCGTAAAAAATGGAGAGATTCTAGAGTTAAAAAACGGGAAAATACTGGAAAGAGACTATTTACCGATTCAAAATAAAAATGGTAAATACCGCCATATATGGAAATATCGTGATATTACACTAAAATACAATATTGATAAGCAAATCAAACAAAGCGAGGAGAAACATCGTGGGATTATTGAAAACATGCAATTGGGAATCATTGAGGTTGATACCAACGATATTATCATAAACGCCTACAATAAGTTGTGTGAAATGACTGGTTACGAGCCAGACGAGTTGATAGGAAAGAAAGCTTATCAAGTTTTGATAAAAAATAGTCATATTGAAACCTATAAAGAGGCTAAAAATAGAATTATTAAGGGCGATGGAAAACCTTATGAAATTCCAGTTATAAGAAAAGATGGTGCCACTATTTGGGTGATTGTGAGTAGTAGTCCGATTTACAACGAGCAAAATCAATTATCAGGCTTACTGAGTATTTTCTATGATATAACCGAAAGAAAAAAACTCGAACAGGAGCTCGAATTGGCCAATAAAGTTGCGGCGGCAGCACAAGAGAGCGAACGCTTGTTTTTAACAAGTATGACTCACGAACTTAAAACGCCAATTAATGCCATTATTGGCATGACAGATTTACTTAAATTAACACAACTCAACCGAGAGCAGTTAGACTATTTGGGCATTTTAGAAACCTCTACTAAATTTCTCCAAAAGTTAATTACTGATATCCTCGATATTTCTAAGATTGAATCTGGTAATATTCAAATCAATGCTATTTCATTTGATTTGAATAAGATGCTGACGGATACCGTAAAAACCTTTGAGCATACCTTAGGTAAAAAGAATATTGACCTTGTGCTTGATTTAGATTTTAGTCTTGATTCGTATATCATTGGAGACCCACTTTTACTACAACAAATTTTAATCAATTTATTATCTAATGCTGAAAAATTCACCACTAAAGGTCAAATAACTGTCAAGATATCCATAGTGAATCAAACGAGTCAAAACGTTAAGATAGGATTTTCGGTTAAGGATACTGGAATAGGATTTGAACTTGACAACAAAGACTTGATATTCAACAAGTTCTTTCAGTTGCCTTCTGTAAGCCAGCATAAATCAGAAGGAGTAGGTTTAGGCTTAACGATTGTAAAAAAACTCATTGAGCTTCACGAAAGTGAAATTAAAGTAAAAAGTAAAAAAGGTAAAGGTTCGGAGTTTTCATTTGAACTCACCTTCGACAAAGGCCTTAAATTGGAAGCACCTAAGGTTTTAAATTCAAGAACTGAAGATAATATTCCAACTAACTTCCAAAACTTAAGGATTTTGGTTGTGGAAGACAACTTACTAAATCAACAATACTTAGAGCGAGTAATGAACAAATGGTCTGTCAATTATGATGTTGCCAAATCGGGTGAGGAAGCAATACAGATTTTTGACAAGAAAAGGTTTGATTTAGTTTTCATGGACCTACAATTACCAGGCATTGATGGATTCGAAACTGCTGTTAAACTTCGTACAAATTTCCCAGAACGTACTTTTATTATTATTGCCATGACGGCGGTGGTTTTTCCTAAAATTGAACGAGAAGTACTCAAGTTTGGAATGGATGATATTATCAAGAAACCATTTACGCTAACTGAGCTTTCAAATAAAATTAATTCATATTTCCCGAAGTCAAGTTTTGATGAAACAACAGAACCTCAAAATATCTTTATCTGTGAATTAGATAAAGACTTTTTGAATGAATTCTATATAGATGATTACCGCTATGCTCTAGAAGTTTTCAAAGTATTTGAAAGCGAATATCTTAAAGAGCTTGAAAGTATTTTAGCATCTACTAAAAAAGATGATTTATCAACTATAAAAAAGAGACTTCACAGAATCAAAGCTTCTTTTAAAATGGTTGGTCTTTCTGAACTTGAAAACATAATCTCGTTTTTTATTCTGAAGAACAACAATACTATTGCAGATTTGAAAAAAATGGTCAATCCAAATGATATTACCTACATAAAAAATATCATAAAGAAACAAATTAGTATTCTTGAGAATGTAACATAAATATTATTATAAAATGAGTCATCCAAAATTCTGAAAGAAATAATACTTCTTCCATCAGTTTAAACTGATGGCAATATACGGGATGACTCATTTTACACCACTCATTCAAATTCAATAAAATATTACTCATTGATAATGAGAATTTAGAAGAATTTATTGAAACTATCAGTAACAAGCAGCAGTTTGTGGGTATTATTCTACTGTATTTACTTTATTATTTCTTGTTGTCTTTCAACTCTCCTTAGGCTTACTTCGCTTTATTTTGAATTTTGAAATATTTTTTTCTAATTTTACATGGAAAATAGTTGTTATGCTAACTATTTTCTTTTTTAAGAATGCAGACCCATATTTTTGGTTCTATAGCCAGTAGTGAGCCATTCACTCTATTTTTCATTTTATGACAAACCTACTTGCCTCAGTTGCCTCTACCGATGTTCTTTTAACGAAAGAAGAAGTACTCAATGATTATAGAATAGCTTGTGAAAGCCGTGAAGTAAGTTACATTGGCCGACAGGACGTTTTCAGGGGTAGAGCCAAATTTGGTGTCTTTGGAGATGGAAAAGAATTGGCTCAAATTGCTATGTCGAAAGTTTTTCGTATGGGTGATTTCCGCTCGGGATATTACCGTGACCAAACATTTTTGGCCGCTGTTGGTGGGCTTACTTGGCAACAGTTTTTTGCTCAATTATACGCACACACTGATACTGCCCACGACCCATTTACAGGTGGCCGCTCAATGAACGCCCACTACGGCAATAAATTATTGGATGAAAAAGGCGAATGGCTAGACCAAACCCAGATGTATAATACCATTTGCGATGTTTCGTCAACGGCGGGCCAAATGCCACGTGCGATTGGATTGGCCTATGCTTCAAAATTGTTTAGAGAGAATCCTGCTTTACACCAATTTACAAAATTTTCGAAAAAAGGAAATGAAGTATGTTTTACCACCATTGGTGATGCCTCTACTTCACAAGGTATGTTTTTCGAATCTATCAATGCGGCTGGTGTCTTGCAAATTCCCATCATATTTTCGGTTTGGGACGATGGCTATGGTATCTCTGTTCCGATAAAATATCAAACCACCAAATCGAGTATTTCGGAAGCTTTGGCGGGTTTCCAACGCAAAGAAAATTCTAATGGCATTGAAATAATTGTTGCTCGTGCATGGAATTATGTAGAGCTAATTGATGCCTACCAAAAAGCAGCCCTTTATGCCCGCGACCAACACGTGCCTGTACTCGTACACGTAGTTGAAGTAACTCAACCACAAGGACACTCTACATCTGGTTCGCATGAGCGTTACAAATCAAAAGAACGTTTAAAATTTGAACAAGAATTTGATTGTAATACACTTTTCAAAAAATGGATTTTGGAAAATGGATACGCCACAACAGAAGAAATCAGCGAAATAGAAGCCAATGCCAAAGATGTAGCAAAAAAATCACGCAATGCTGCTTGGAGTGCCTACCGTGACTCACTAAAGCCAGAGTATGACTCAGCCTTAGCGATACTCAAAAAAGCAACCACCGAAAGCAAAAATGCCAAGGCTATTTCGAACATAAGAGAGGGGCTCGAAAAAACTGAAAATGCAGCCAGACGCGATGTAATCGCTGCTGTAAAAAAAGCCATCAGAACCATGCGTTTTGAAGAGAATACGGCAAAAAAAGAACTAAGCAAATGGCTCAATGAGGTAGCTCCCGAAAACTACAAACGTTTTAATTCTCATTTGCTGAGTGAGTTCCCATCTTCACCAATGTTTGTCAAATCAGTAGCACCTCAATATACTGAAGAAAGTCAATTTGTTGATGGTCGTGAAATTATCAATACCTATTTCGATAAATTATTAGAGCGAGACCCACGAGTATTTGCCATTGGAGAAGATGTTGGAAAAATCGGCGATGTAAATCAAGGTTTTGCGGGGCTTCAAGAAAAATACGGAGAAATTAGAGTTACCGATGCCGGGATTCGTGAAACAACCATTATTGGGCAAGGCATTGGAGCCGCGATGCGTGGCTTACGTCCGATTGTAGAGATTCAATACTTCGATTATATTTATTACGCCTTAGCAACCTTAACCGACGATTTAGCCTCGCTACGCTACCGTACGGTTGGACAACAGAAGGCACCACTCATAGTTCGTACACGTGGCCACCGTCTTGAAGGAATTTGGCACTCAGGTTCACCAATGTCAGCCATGTTAGGTTCTTTGCGTGGTATGCATGTGTTAGTGCCAAGAAATTTCGTACAAGCCGCAGGTTTTTATAATACAATTCTTAAAGGCGATGACCCCGCTCTTATTATTGAATGTTTGAATGGCTATCGAATAAAAGAAAAGTTACCGACTAACCTCGATGAAATTTGTCTGCCTTTAGGCGTTCCCGAAGTTTTAAAACAAGGTACTGACCTCACAATCGTTACATATGGTTCGATGTGCAGAATTGTCATGGAAGCAGCCCAGCAGTTAGAAGAGGTTGGAATTAATGTAGAAGTGATAGATGTACAATCGCTATTACCTTTTGATGTGCATCATTCAATTACTGAGTCTATCAAAAAAACCAATCGTGTCATCTTTGCCGACGAAGATGTTCCGGGGGGAGCATCAGCATTTATGATGCAAGAAGTGGTTGATAAACAGGGAGCCTATCGCTGGTTAGACTCTGCTCCTAAAACAGTTTCGGCACAAGCCCATAGACCAGCGTATGCATCTGATGGTGATTATTTTTCAAAGCCAAATGCTGAAACCATCTTCGATGCTGCCTACGAAATCATGCACGAAGCCAAGCCAACATTATTCCCGAAACTATATTAAAAACCCTCCTTAGGTAGTTTAAAGAGCTAATGCGTTTGAAATTATAATTTTGAGCGTATTGGCTCTTTATCTTATTTTGCTTTTCTTTCAATTTATGATATAGTACCCAATAACCATGCTGAATCTAGAGCACCCAATGTTACTAGGCTTACAACAATATGCCCAATTTACACAAGAAAATCTCCAAACGGTTGCCCAATATTTTAAGCTTGAAACTTACGAAAAAGATACTATTATCTTAGATATAGGTCATGTAAACAATAAACTCTATTTTGTAGAAGAAGGGGTTTTACAAGAGTTTTCTTACCAAGAAGATGGTCTGCTTACTAATACACGCTGGCTTATACCAGAGGGTAGCTTTGCTTACTCAACTATAAGCTTTATCAATGAAGTTCCTACTCAAATGGGAATTAAAGCGATTGAGCGAGTAAAACTTTGGGCTATAACTAAGGAAAACATTCAAAATATCTACATGACAGTACCTCAAATGGAGCGAGTGAGTAGGCTCGTAATCGAACAGCACCTAATTACTTACGAAAAATTTCTATTATTGATTAGGTATTGTAGTTCTGAAGAAAAACTAACTTGGTTTGAGGAAACTTTTCCTACACTAACCAACCGCATACCTCAGAAATACATTGCCTCATACTTAAATATTCGCCCTGAAACTCTTAGTAGAGTGCGTTCTAAAAGAGCTGAGCGTTAAGCACTTAACAAGGCAACCTTTCATTTCTTGACTTATGTCAATTTTAATTTATCAAAACAATCCTCAAATTTGTAAGGACTATAAATCCATATCCTAATTACTAGCCATCGAGCCCTACTTGCTTGGTGGCTTTTTATTTTATTAACTATTTCTATTTCTCCTGTAAAACAAAAGACGCACACCTTACAGGAATGCGTCTCTCATCGTATATATATAGATAAATTGTTAAAAAGGCAAAGGGGGCATAAAATGTCCCCCGATGAACCCAAAACAACTTTTGCTGTGACTAAAAAAGTGAATTTCTTAGTTTAGTGTGCGATTTCTCTAAAATTTGTCGTTAAGACAATAGTCAGAATGACTAAACAACTATACGAAACTAACAAAATACTTATAATCAGTTGTTTACATAAAATATTATTCAAAAAAAAACTTAACTAATTCTCTTTTATTTAGTTTTAGAATAAAGCCTAATAACAATTTCCTAACTTATTGATATTCAAAAATTATAGAACACCAAGCATTCTACATATTTGTATCAATGCAGTTGTATCTCTCGTACCCGTACGGGCAAGCATATTTCTACGATGATTATCTACTGTATTAGGGCTAATTTTCATTTCGGTTGCAATGTGTTTAGTATCTAAACCTTGTGCAATGTATTGAAGCACTTCTCGTTCTCGCTCCGAAACAATATCATGTTCTAATGTTCTTTTTTCTCCTGAATAGTAAACAAAAACTTTTTTTTCTTGCATACCAAATGAACCTCTAATACAATATTCATCTCCTTTTACCAAATGTGTTACATCTTGAATAGAAAGAATAACCACCGTTGGATATTTCTCTACATTAAATTCAACTGGAATTATATTGATATACCAACGCATGAGACGGTTCTCTTTATCACGCAGTTTCATTCCCCATGCACTGATGAATTGCCGAGTTTTATATACAAAATCTAAGTTTTTTTCAATATTCAATACCCAATTTATAATTGTACTCATGAATAAATGATGCTCTTTCTCAAACATTGTCAGAAACTTCATAAGAATACCCTCTGAGAATTCTTCTTCACTGTAACCTGTGTACTTCAATATGTTTCCGCTTGCTTGAACTACCCTTAAGTGTCTGACATCTATTAAAAAAGAGAGATTCCCTTGTTGGTTATTCAACAAGTTGATAAGCCCTGACTTTTCAAGATACTTTTTATCATCTATCTTTACATCATCAGGATAAAATCGCTCTATGGTTTCGTAGAGTTTTCTTAAAATATTTTCTATTTCCCTATGCACTTTTTGAGAAATTTTTCTTCTTATAAAACTATTTTTTAATACAAATTACGATATTTTTTTTATTTTATCAAAATTTATGTTTTGCTTAAAAACCGATGAAAAATGGGCATTTAAAGACTTTTTTTTGATAAATTGGCCAGTCGTTTTAAAAATTTTTAAATTAACTAAGAAATATAATGCTTAAACAAACAACGAAACTACCGTACATCATCTTATTAGGATTAATATTTTATTTTCCATTTCTAGGGGGTGTCCATCTTTTCGATTGGGATGAAATAAACTTTGCCGAGTCGGCCCGAGAAATGATTCTTACCGGTAATTATAGTCGTGTACAAATTGATTTTAAGCCTTTCTGGGAAAAACCTCCACTTTTCTTTTGGATGCAGACCATTGCTATGCATATTTTCGGAGTGAATGAGTTTGCAGCACGCTTCCCAAATGCCTGTATTGGAGTTATCACTCTAATTACATTGTTTATAATTGGGAAAAAACTTAAAGATAGCACCTTTGGTTTTATTTGGTCGCTGATGTATTTGGGTGCATTCACACCTCATTTGTACTTCAAATCTGGTATTATTGACCCAACATTTAACTTGTGTATCTTTTTAGGCATCTATTTCTTTTTTACAGCAAAAATTGAGCCAATTCAATATTTAAAAAGCATCATATTTTCTGGATTTTTCATTGGGCTTGCAATCTTGACTAAAGGACCCGTTGCTGGCCTCATTTGGGGTTTAACTATATTTTTCTATGGTCTCAGTATAAGATTTAAAAATTATATCAAATGGAAAGAAATGGTAATTTTTGGAATAAGCTGCCTACTAATAACCTCTATTTGGTTCGCAAATGAGCTTTTCAACAATGGCCCTTGGTTTTTCAAAGAATTCATCACTTATCAGATAAGACTTTTCAGTACGCCTGATGCTGGTCATGGTCAGCCATTTTATTATCATTTCGTTGTAGTGCTGATTGGTTGTTTTCCAATTTCGATTTTTGCCATTCGTGCTTTTACATATAATCATGCAAAGATTGATAGTACTTTTAATGAACTAACAGCTTTTGTACCGTGGATGAAAACTACTTTTTGGGTAGTAATGATTCTTTTTAGTATCGTCACGACTAAGATTGTGCATTATTCTTCGATGGCTTATTTCCCGGTTTCGTTTTTAGCCGCCAAATTTATCTACGATTGGCTCAATGAGCGTGCCACTTGGAATAAATGGGTTAGTTTTGGCTTAATTAGCATTGGAGGTATTTTATCATTAATCTTGGCCGCAGTTCCACTAGTGGGCATGAATACCAAGGCCATTGTTCCGTATATCAAAGACCCTTTTGCTGTAAAAAACCTCGAAGCGGTAGTAGAATGGCATACTTACGAAATATTTATTGGAATACTTTATTTTGCCGTAATTCTTTATGCAGTTTTGGTATTAAGACACAAACGAAAAGAAGTGTTTATTTATACACTCTCCTTATCTACGGCCATTTGTTTGTTTTTATTTGGAGCAATGGTGGTTCCAAAAATCGAGCGTTATACACAAGGAGCAGCCATTGATTTTTATGAGTCGAAACGTGGGCAAGAAGTTTACGTTCACGTATTAGGTTTTAAGAGTTACGCTCATTTATTTTATTTCCAGAAACCAGTTTCTGATGTTTCGGCAAAACTTGGAGAAAAATACGAAGATTGGCTATTGAATGGAAAAGTTGATAAACCTGTTTTCTTCGTAACGAAATTCGACCGATACGATGAATACCGAAATCACCCAAACCTTGAGCTTATCAAAGAGCAAAATGGATTTGTGTTTTTGAAGCGTAAAAACCTTTAATGTAAGCAATTTTCTGAAAAAGATTTGAAAGATTAAGAAGATTTAGCAAACTTTGGCATCAAAAAAACTCAACATTGACTCAAAACCCAGCACCCATTACGCAAAACCCATCCTTATTACTAGTCATTGACGTTGGTAATACAGATGCCACATTTGGCCTTTTCGATGGCGAAAAACTTTTGCATAATTTTAGAATTAAATCATTAAAAGACGAAAACTACGTGTATTTTGAATACCGTTTTCGTCAGTATTTTCTTGAAAACAACCTTCGTTTTTCTGATATTACGAAAGTGGTATTAAGTAGTGTAGTTCCACCGCTTACACCTGTTTTCAAGTCGTTGATTATTAATCTTTTTGGCATTGAGCCAATTGTTGTCAATGCTCATATCTTCCCTGCTTTATCGGTTTCTATTGATAACCCTGACGAAATCGGTAGTGATTTAGTGGCGAATGCAGTAGCGGCCTTTACCAAATACCAACGCAACTGCGTAGTAGTAGATTTCGGTACTGCTCTTACATTTACGATTGTATCGGCAGAAGGAAAAGTTTTGGGTGTATCAATTGCTCCGGGTTTACGCACAGCCGTAAAGGCCTTGTTTTCGAATACAGCCCAATTACCCGAAGTACCTTTGGAATTACCGAATTCGGTGCTTGGGAAGAACTCTGTTCACGCCATTCAAGCTGGAATTTTGTGGGGTTATGAGGGTTTGGTAAAAAATATGATTCATAAAATAAGAGCCGAACTCGGAGGCGACTGCATTGCCATCGCCACAGGTGGGCTTTCTTCGATTATTTCGACTTTAAAAGAAGAGTTCGTAGAAGTTAACAGAGAATTAACTTTGGAAGGGTTAAGAATTATTGGGGAAGAATCACATTGAAAGAATAAAACACTTTTCAAAACATAAACGGTCGGCACTTTGGAACAGACCTTAGAAATATGAAATTAGATAAAAGAGCAATCAATAAATTTATTAAAGCCGCTCTTGCCGAAGACGTTGGCGATGGCGACCACACTTCTCTTTCAACGGTACCAACCGATGCCATTGGTAAAGCAAAACTATTGGTAAAAGATGAGGGTATTTTGGCGGGTGTTGAGTTAGCCAAGATGATTTTTAAGATTGTTGATAAAGACCTCAAAGTACAGGTTCTAATTAAAGATGGAAAACCTGTAAAATACGGTGATATTGCCTTTTATGTAGAAGGTCGTGACCGCTCAATTCTTACCGCCGAAAGATTGGTTTTAAACTGTATGCAACGCATGAGCGGAATAGCTACTACAACCAGCCAAGTGGTTAAACTACTCAAAGGAACAAAAACCAAGGTTTTGGATACCCGTAAAACCACGCCTTGTTTCAGAATGATTGAAAAATGGGGCGTGCAGATTGGCGGCGGAGTAAACCACCGCTTTGGCTTGTTTGACATGATTTTGATTAAAGATAACCACGTAGATTATGCCGGAGGCATAAAGAATGCCTTAAATGCGGCCCATCAATACTTAAAATCTACTGGAAAAGATTTACCAATCGAAATTGAAGTGCGAAACCTTACCGAACTCCAAGAGGCACTCGAAATAGGCGGCGTAGTACGAATTATGCTCGATAACTTTAGTTTTGAGAATATCAGAGAAGCTATCAAAATCGTAGATGGACGATTCCCATTGGAAGCTTCTGGCAATATTTCGCCAAAAAATGTAAAAGAATATGCCGATTGTGGCGTTGACTATGTTTCAATGGGCTATCTAACTCACTCAGCTAAAAGCCTTGATTTAAGCTTGAAAGCCGTAAAATAGTATTACGTTTTTCGGGAAGAGTTGTAATAATATTGTATGTTTGATATAGGATTCGTGCCACGACTTGATTTTGATAAATTAAGAGCGTGGCACGAAGTACTTAACTACAAAACTATTCAACCTTTCTCTAAAAAATGAAAACTTCTCGCCGTGATTTCATCAAAACCACAGGGCTTGGCTCTATTGGTTTGAGTATCTTACCTAATTTTTATTCTTTTGCCGAAACGCCCCAAAGTTTAGCCCGAAAGAGTCCTGAATCACAGGGTATATCTTCCGAAGGCATTCGAAACTTCTTAAAAGCTATCAAAGATTCTGGTCTTGAGTGGCACAGCTTTATGCTACTTCGACACGGAAACGTAGTAGCTGAAGGTTGGTGGAAACCATTTTCAGCTGCCAATAAACATACACTCTATTCGCTCTCAAAGAGTTTTACGAGTACAGCCATCGGTTTCCTTGTTACAGAAGGCAAGATTTCTGTAAATGACCAAGTCATTAAATTCTTTCCAGAAGAAACACCCGCATCGCCATCTGAAAACTTGAAAGCGATGAAAATCAAGCACTTACTTACGATGAATACCGGCCATCACACAGATTCGATGCCCGATATTCGGGCAAAGCCCGACCAAAGTTGGGTGAAGTCTTTTCTTGAAAAACCTGTGGAACACGAACCAAGCACTTTCTTTATGTACAATACAGGGGCAACCTACATGCTCGGTGCAATATTACATAAAGTAACTGGGCAAATCCTTGAAGAGTATCTTCAACCACGTTTGTTTGCTCCACTGAATATCAAAGGCTACGACTGGGAAAAATCGCCACAGGGCTTAAATACCGCAGGATATGGCTTACGAGTTAGTACGGAAGATATTGCTAAATTCGGACAGCTTTATTTGCAAAAAGGCAAATGGCAGGGCAAGCAATTATTACCCGAAAGTTGGATAAATGAAGCTACAAGCAAGCAAACTACTTCACAGGCGGGTGATAATGATTGGTCGCAGGGATATGGTTATCAATTTTGGCGTTGCAAGCCAGGTTTTTATCGTGGCGATGGTGCGTATGGACAATTTTGTATGGTAATGCCTGAGCAAGATGCAGTTTTGGTAATGACTTCTGAAAGTTGGAACCTACAAAAATCAATGGATACTGCTTATCAAACCATTTTGCCGGCAATTAAAAATACAACTTTACCAGAAAATCCTTCGGAGCTATCGGCTTTGAAAACAGAACTTGCGGAGTTATCACTTTCAGTACCAAAGGGTTCGACTAAATCTTCGTTGATGAGTAAATACAGCGATAAAATTTTTAATGTAGAAAAAAATGCGTTTGGTATCACCCAAATGGGTTTTGGCTTATTTGATGATGCAGGCGTTTTACGCTTGAATTTTGGTAAAGGAATGGAAAAAATTGGTTTCGGTTGGGAAAAGTGGAAAGTAAATCCTGCTAAACATAAAAATCCATTTTCAGCCAATCCTATTGTGATTCCTTCACGAATTGCCAGCACCGCTACTTGGCTTAACGATAATACCTTACAAATAAACTTTAAGTTTGTTGACCAAATTCATGGCGATAAACTAACTGTAGTTTTTGATGAAAATAAAGTTTCAATAGCACTTTTGGGAAGTGTTGCCGAAAACACGAAGAACAACCCAGAGAAGAGAGAAAAGTTGATTGGAACTTTGGCTTGATATTATTTAGTAGAGACGTTGCGTGCAACGTCTCTACTGAAATTCTTATTTCATTTCCATAGCCATTTTCACGGCATTATAGGCATTTACAACTCCACCCGTGGCCGATAAGTCGCCAAACATCACTAATTCTTCGCTACCTGGCTTTTTCACTCTCATATCCGATAATTTTATTGAAGAATCTAAAATAATTTTCTTGATTTGAGCAGCCGTAAGATTAGGAAAATATGATTTCAATAAAGCTGCTACCCCAGTTGTAGCTGGAGCTGCCATACTTGTACCACTTTTCTCTTCGTATTTAGAACCCGGTACTGTTGAATAAATATCTACCCCCGGAGCAAAAACATCTACGCTTTTCTTACCAAAGTTACTGAAAGTTGCCACCGCATCGGCATCAGCTTTCCACGATAAAGCACCTACCGAAATCCAGTTTTCAGCAACACTCCCATTTTCGTAAGTATCGGTTGGATAATGTACATCAACATCGGTATCTAAATTATCATTTCCAGCGGCTGCTACTAATAAAACTCCCTTCGATTGAGCATATTTTACGGCATCATCAACCCATTTTTTTTCTGGAGAGTATTTCTTACCAAAGCTCATATTGATAATTTCAGCACCATTATCAGCAGCATAGCGAATGGCATTGGCTACGTCTTTATCACGCTCATCGCCATCTGGCACTGTGCGAACAATCATCAATTGTACATCGTTGCACACGCCCATAATACCCAAATTGTTATTGCGATTTGCTCCAACAATACCCGCTACGTGCGTACCGTGCATGGCATCTGGCCCAGTAACTTCATTATTGCCATATTCGCCGTATTCGAGCTTTTTAGGATTATCGCCTATTACTTTGCGAGCATTAAAATCAAGGTTGTAGTTGTATTTCAACTCGCTCTCAAAATGTTCAACTGCTTCTTTAATATCAGCACCTGTTGCCCCTAATTCAATAAACTTTTCGAGTGTTTTTTTTGCCGCTCTTACCTTGCGGTCGGCTTGGCTTTCATCAATACCTTTGATGGCCGCTTGAGTAAGGTTATCTACTTTCAAATATTCTTTTATTACTTTTTCCGATTCTACGTAGTTGTTGTATAGTTGTTTGTAGAAAGGAGCATATTGTTCGCTTTCAGCCTTTTTCTCATCAAATTCTTTCTGTAATGCTTGATACAACTCGTACTCCTCTTTGTTTTTACGGATAAGCTTTTTTGAAGGTTTATCACCGAATTTATCTTTCATTGCTTTCAACATACGAGTCATTTCGACTTGCTCATGGTGCACATCTGTACCATCTTTTCCTCCGATAAAATCCCAACCGTTTATATCATCCACAAATCCGTTTTTGTCATCATCTTTACCATTTCCAGCAATCTCTTTGCTGTTTACCCAAAGTTTATCTTTCAAATCTTCGTGGTTTACATCAGTACCGCCATCAATAATGGCTACTACAACTGGTTTAGATTTTTTATCTTTCAAAAGCTCATTGTAAGCACGCTCAACGCTCATTCCACGAATACCGTCTTTCTCAAAATCAAGGTTAAACCAGTTTAGTTTTGTTTTTAGTTCTTGGGCGTTTGTTTGAAGAAGAAACGAGGATATTAAAATCGAAAAAAGGATTTTTTTCATTAGTATTAGTTTTGTTTTGAGAAAAGTACTCTTTTAAAATTATTTGCGAATTAAACGAATAAGTTTGAGTTTTATGCGAGAGCCTGTTTGAAATCCGCAATCAAATCATCTATATTCTCAATGCCTACCGAAATACGCAAAAGGTTTTCGGGGCTAGTTGAATGAATACCTTCCACCGAAAAACGATGTTCGATTAAACTTTCAACTCCACCCAAACTCGTTGCGTGCTTAAATATCTTTAGTTTCGATGCCAATGCCATTGATTCTTTTTGTCCACCTTTCACTAAAATCGACATCATTCCGCCAAATCCACCAAGCATTTGCTTTTTAGCAACCTTATGATATTCATTTGATTTCAGTCCAGGGTAATTTACTTTTTCGATTTGCGGTTGAGCCTCCAAAAAAGCAGCCAATTTCATGGCATTTTGGGCATGAATAGGCATTCTTATAGCATAAGTTGATAAACTTCTATTCAATAACCAACAATCAAAAGGTGAAGGTACTCCGCCCCCAACACTTTGGAAAGTACGAATTTTTGTGGCTAGTTCGCTTGAGGACGCATTAGGTGGTAGAATCACACAGCCCCCTAAAATATCAGAGTGACCACCAAAATATTTGGTGGTTGAGTGCATTACTACATCAACACCAAAATCGAATGGACGAGTAAAAAATGGGGTAGCCCAAGTATTATCGCATCCTACCATGATATTTTTTGACTTAGCGATTTTCACCACTGCTTGAATATCTGTGATTTTTAAACTCGGATTCGAGGGGGTTTCAATCCAAATCAATTTTGTATTTTTCTTGATTGCCTTTTTGATTGCTCCTAAATCTGTCATATCAACGGCCGTGCAAGTAAGTCCGAAATTGGCGTAAAGCCCCTCAATAATTACTCTGGTATTGTAGTAAATATCATCGGGTAAAATTACGTGACTCCCTGCTCCCAAAGTATGAAAAATACTCATTGTTGCTGCTTGTCCAGAAGCAAAAGCAATGGCCTCACTTCCACCCTCTAAGGCTGCTAATTTTTCTTCTAAAGCTCGTCGATTAGGGTTCGACGCTCGTGTATAAATATCACGCCCTTCTACGATGCTCCCATCTTCGGCACGCTCAAATGTAGTAGATAAAACCAACGGAGGCACAACTGCACCAGTAGTTGGGTCGCCATGATTTCCTGCATGAATCGCAAGAGTTTCGATTTTCATTTTGTAATTTTGTATTATTAAAGTTTACAAATATAGGTAAAAGCCTATATTTTTCAAGGAAGTCTTCGCTTGAAGCGAAGACTTCCTTAATAAAGAAATAAAATGAAACTTAACATTATCAAAATCGGAGGCAATGTCATAGATAATCCTCGCTCATGTAAGCAATTTTTAGAAGATTTTGCCGCACTCGAAGGCTCAAAAATCTTGATTCATGGTGGTGGAAAAGTAGCCACGAAAATTGCCGTCAAACTCGATGTAGAAACCAAAATGGTTGATGGTCGCAGAATTACAGACTTACCCATGCTTGAAGTAGTTACGATGGTTTATGGCGGCTTGGTCAACAAACAAATTGTTGCACAATTACAAGCTCTTGGTTGTAATGCTCTTGGCCTAACGGGTGCTGATGGTGGTGTAATTTTGGCAAAAAAACGCCCAGTTAAAGAGATTGATTACGGCTATGTGGGCGATATAGAAAAAGTGAATGCCCCTTTGATTGATAATTTCTTGCAGCATAATCTTACTCCGATTTTTGCTCCACTTACTTTCGATAAAGAAGGAAATATGCTCAATACCAATGCCGATACACAGGCATCTTCGGTGGCGGTTGCCATGGCCGAGCAGTATGAAGTAAATTTAATTTATTGTTTTGAGAAAAAAGGCGTACTTTCAGACCCTAACAATGATGACTCGGTGATTCCGCAGCTAACACCAAGTGTTTATGCCGATTACAAGGCATCAGGGGCTATCAATGCAGGCATGATTCCGAAACTTGACAATGCTTTTGCGGCCCTCAACCGTGGCGTTGCGAAGGTTACGATTTGTCATGCTGATGAACTAAAACAAGCGGTTGCTGAAGGAACTAGAGGAACACAGATAATTTTGTAAGTACACTGTTCACAGTCAACAATATAAATCATATTATTTGAGCAAATCAGAAGATTTTTCTATCATTCGCTCAGTCAAAACGGGCGGCGTTCCGCTTTAATCATTGAACTTTATGCTTCAAAATTCAGAATTAGTTGAAACACTTACCAAAGATGCCATTGAGCTTCTGAAAGATTTGATTCAAACCGAATCTTTCAGCAAACAAGAAGACGAAACGGCGGCAATTATCGAAGAGTTTTTCCGTGAAAGAAATATTCCGTATCGCCGTAAAAAAAATAATATTTGGGCTAAAAACAAGCATTTCGATGCTTCAAAACCAACCGTTTTATTAAACTCCCATCACGACACTGTAAAGCCAAATCCATCTTGGACTCTCAACCCATTAAACCCATTGGTAAAAGATGGCAAACTTTATGGTCTTGGAAGCAATGATGCTGGCGGTTGTTTGGTTTCGTTGATTGCTACTTTTTGCTATTTCTACTATCAGACAGACCTCAAATATAACGTTGTGATGGCTGCCACGGCCGAAGAAGAAATTTCTGGACGTGAGGGGCTTGAAATGGTTGTACCTGAATTACCCGAAATCGAGTTTGCCATTGTGGGCGAACCTACGCAAATGCACTTAGCCGTTGCCGAAAAAGGTCTTTTAGTTTTAGATTGTATTGCTCACGGAAAATCAGGACACGCTGCCCGTGATGAAGGCGAAAATGCTCTCTATAAAGCAGTAAAAGATATTACGTGGTTTCAGAATTATAAATTCCCAAAAGTTTCCGAAAACTTAGGACCAATCAAAATGAGCGTGACGATGATTAGTGCGGGTTCTCAGCACAATGTTGTGCCTGATACCTGCAAATTCACCGTTGATATTCGTGTAACAGAGCAATATACTTTGGAAGAAATTACGGAAGTAGTGAAGAAAAACATCGAAAGTGAAGTTGTGCCTCGCTCAATTCGTTTGCGTCCGTCGAGTATTCCGAAGGAACATCCGATTGTGCAAGCAGGAATCAGCATGGGTCGTAATACTTATGGTTCGCCTACCACCTCTGACCAAGCCTTGCTCGATTGTCCTTCATTAAAAATGGGTCCAGGCGATTCAGCTCGCTCACATACAGCCGATGAATTTATCTATCTTGATGAAATTGAAGAAGGTATAAAACTGTATATTACCATGCTTGGCAAGGTAATTCTCTAAAAAATTGTATCGCACTAATGGTGCCACACCTGTTTTCTGCGATAATAAGGTATGGCACCATCAATAGTCCAAAGTCATGAGCATCATCTACTATATTCTTGCCTTTTTGTGTGGTGTAACCAACAGCACGCAATCGGGCGTAAATGCGGAATTACGGAGGTCAATCAATAACCCTATTTACGCTGCTATCATTTCATTTGCCTCGGGTTTATTGGGCTTAATTTTGATAACTCCTTTTTTCAAAGAATCAGTGCCAACGCTGACAACCTTGAAATCATTAGAATGGTGGAAGCTAACCGGTGGTGTACTAGGTGCTTTTTTTGTAACAACGGTTATTTTGAGTGTACAAAAAATCGGCTCGGCCAATATGATTTGTTTAATCGTAGCAGGGCAGCTCATAACAGCCATGCTACTTGACCATTATGGGCTTTTAGGCTTCAAACTACACCAAATTAATGGTTGGAGAATTGCAGGTGGGCTGCTAATTGTAGCTGGTGTTTATTTAATCGTTAAGAATTGATTGAGTTATTGCCATTACTTTTTCGGTAGCACCAATATTCTGCAAAACGTAATTCTGCGAAATTTTATCAGATTCTTTCTTTTTTACTTCGTTTGAGCGTAAATCTTTTAATATTTCGGCCAATTCTTCGGTTGAAGAGATGGCGAATGCACCTCCGAGTCTGACCAAATCAACCGCTTCTTTGAATTTATGATAAGCCCTATTACCAAAGAAAATAGGCATTCCGAATGTTGCCGCTTCTAAAGTATTGTGTAAGCCTTTTCCAAACGAACCACCAATAAAAGCAAAGTCGGCGTATTGATAAAGCGATGACAACATTCCGATATTATCAACAATAAGTACCTGATAATTATTGAGTTGTGTTTCATCTTTTACTTCTGAAAAACAAATACTTTTCAACTCAATTTGCTTTTGCCAAGTATTTATTTCCTCTCGATGAATTTCGTGTGGAGCAATAACGAAGGTTAAGTTTGAATCATTTTGAAGTGAATTCATCAACGGAATCAAGACTTCCATATCAGTTTGCCATGCCGAACCTACCATAAATACTTGTCGGTTTGCTTTGAATCGCTCGGCAATCGGAATATCTTTTTTAGCATCAACAATTTGTTTTACACGGTCGAAACGTGTATCGCCTGCCAATGTAATTTGCTCAATATCAATACTTTTCAGCAAATCAAAAGATTCTTGATTCTGCACCAAAATATGTTTAAACTTCTTCAAAATTTCTCTATAAAATCCTCCATAAGGTTTAAAAAAAAGTTGGTTTGAACGAAGAATTGTTGAAAATGAAATTGCAGGAATTTGCTTTCTTTCTAGTTCTGTTAAGTAATTTCGCCAAAACTCATACTTCACAAAATAAACTATCGAGGGCTGTACTATTTCTATGAATTTTCGGGCATTTGAAGGTGTATCTGCTGGAAGATAAAATATAAAATCTGCACCAGCATAATTCTTCCTAATTTCATAGCCCGAAGGTGAAAAGAACGTCACTAAAATCTTATAAGCAGGATATTTTGCTCGAAAAGCCTCGATTACTGGCCTTCCCTGCTCAAATTCCCCTAAAGAAGCACAATGAAACCAAGCAAGACTACCTCGACTTCGCTCGGTAAACGACTCGTTAAACGAGTTGCTGACCGAAGCTGAACTACGGTTGGAGAGCGAAGCCGAATCAAGCCTTTCAAAAATATTTTTCCTACCATCAACCCAAAGTTTTGCTTTTGAATTAAATGGAGCTAAAACATTAATGATAAATGTATATGCGTATATCGAAAAATTATAGAGTATCTGAAGCATTGGCAACCAAACAAGTTCTTCACTTGTCTTGAATTATGTTTTTATAAAGGCAAAACTAAGGAAAAAGCCTTGAAATCACATAAAAAATGGTGTTTTGAGTACGATTTTCAGGGCTTATTTTCATAAATACTTCACATTATTAGCTATATCAGTCAATACTCCAATAAATAAAAATGAGCCAATTCTTTTTTGCAACAAAAAAACTTCTCTTAAATTCAATCAAAATAAACAACCATTTACCGAACCTTTTAATATGGAAAATCCAATGCTTGATTACTCTAATACCGAAAGAATTGGTCTAGAGAAACAAACAACGCTACGAATTTTAGTAGGAGTTTTGGGGATGCTTTTACCACTTCTCCTTTGGCTACTTTTATTAATCCAAAATGGTGTTCAAAGCCCCATGGACTCAATAAGCCACTATTTTTACACACGAGCAGGTACTATATTTACCATTATTGTGAGTTTATTAGCTATTTTTCTATTAGTTTATAAAGGGTATGAGCCCATTGATTTTATCCTTTCCTCAATAGCTGGCGTGTGTGCATTATTACTACTTTACTTTCCTACAAGCAATATTACGTGTGATACTAATCTTATTAATTGTGACTACATCATTACTCATTTGAATGATAATGAAATTAGAATTAAGTTTCATTTCATTATGGCAGGAATGTTTTTGGGCAGCTTGGCATTAATGTCGATATTTCTTTTTACCAAGAAAAAAGGTGACCCAGAAGGGCTAGTTTTACCTGAATTGAAAGGCGAAAAAATAATCTTTGTTATATGTGGCTTATTAATGCTTCTCTCAATGCTGATAATTGCCACCAATTGCTTTGGAATATTTTCTAAAACAGAATTCGATCATTATAACCTTACTTTCTGGTTTGAAGTAATTGCCTTAGAAGCCTTCGGGTTTTCGTGGTTTGTGAAAGGTAATGTGTTTGATAAAAGGCAATAGCTAATAAATTTTGAGGTCTCTTTCAGAAGGCTTTCTCTTTTATAGAGAGGCCTTTTTTTATTTCTTTCATTAAACTAAAATAAATTCAACAGAAGTATTAAACTTTCTCTTATTTTTACCTAATCAACTTCCTAAACTATCAACAAAATGAAGAAAGTTTTACCTATTCTCCTTACACTATTTTGCTTTTTTAGTATATCATTTGCTCAAAAGGCAACCACAGCACCTACACCGCCTCTATTCAATCCTGAGCTTTACAAAGGTTTAAAGTGGCGAAATATTGGCCCGTTTCGCGGCGGTAGAAGCGTAACCGCTACGGGCGTGAAACAAAACCCTATGACCTATTATTTCGGCTCGACTGGTGGCGGAATCTGGAAAACTGAAGATGCTGGTATCTCGTGGAAAAATATTTCCGACGGGCAATTAAAAACTGGCTCAGTTGGAGCAATTACGGTTGCCGAGTCTGACCCTAATGTACTTTATGTAGGAATGGGCGAACATCCCGTTCGTGGCATGATGACCTCGCATGGTGATGGGATCTATAAATCGACCGATGCTGGAAAAACTTGGAAAAATATTGGCCTCGAAAAAACAAAGCACATAGCGGCAGTCAGAATTCACCCGACCAATCCAGACGTCGTTTATGTAGCAGCTCAAGGTGCTTTACACGGCCCCAGCGAAGACCGAGGCATTTATCGTACTACTGACGGAGGTAAAACTTGGCAAAAAATATTCTATGTTGATGCCAACACCGGCTGTGCCGATTTGAGCATGGATATGACCAATCCAAGAATTTTGTATGCTGCCATGTGGCAACATCGCCGCTATCCTTGGAAAGTAGAAAGTGGTGGAGCAGGTTGTGCTTTATACAAATCGGTTGACGGTGGCGATACTTGGACCAAAATGACCGAAGGTTTACCAAAAAATATAGGCAAAGCGGCGGTTTCGGTTTCAAGGGCAAATCCTAACCGAGTTTATGCCAATATCGAAGCCGAAGGCGATAAGGCAGGTGTTTATAGAAGTGATGACGCAGGAAAAACTTGGACTCAATCATCGAAACAAAGAATCACGATTACACGTGCCTGGTATTACATCGAAATCTTTGCCGACCCACTCAATGCCGATTTGGTGTATATCATGAATGCTCCATTCTTAAAATCGAGCGATGGTGGCCGTAGCTTTGCTCCTATGCGTGTGCCTCACGGCGATAACCACGACCTTTGGATAAACCCGACCAATAACCAAGTAATGATAAACGCCAACGATGGTGGAGCCAATATTTCGTTTAATGGTGGTGCAAGTTGGAGCAGCCAAAACAACCAACCAACGGCACAGTTTTACCGAGTAATTACCGATAATCGTTTCCCTTATTATGTCTATGGTGGTCAGCAAGATAATACTTCGCTCGGAACTGCTTCTCGCACCAATGGAGCGGGCATCGAACGCCAAGATTGGTTTACAGGCCCAGGCTGCGAATCGGCTTACATTGCTTTCGATAATCCCAACGACCCACAAGTTATTTATGGGGGTTGTTATCAAGGGAATATTGAAGTTTTTGATACCAAAACAGGCATTGTGAAAGATGTAATGGCATATCCACACATTGGTTTGGCCGTAACGCCTAAACTTCAAAAATACCGCTTCAACTGGAATGCCCCAATCATGGCTTCGCCTTTCAAAAATGGCACTATTTATCACGGAGGAAATGTAGTTTTAAAGAGTAGCGATAATGGACAAACATGGCAAGTAATTAGCGGCGATTTAACAAGAAACGATAAAGCCAAACAAGAAGATGGCGGCGGCCCATACACCAACGAAGGTGCGGGTGGCGAAGTCTATAATACTTTAGCCTATATTGCGGTTTCGCCACATAAAGAAGGTGTTTTATACACAGGTAGCGATTGTGGATTGGTGCATCTGACACAAGATGATGGTAAAACTTGGCAAAACATTACACCAAAAGAGTTAGATGAGTGCTTGATTCACAGCATCGAAGTTTCGCCACATGACCCTGCAACGGCCTATATTGTGGCTACCAAATATCGTTTTAATGATTTTACGCCTCTGATTTACGTAACAAAAGATTATGGTAAAACTTGGAAGAAAATCACGCAAGGCATTGAAGCCGAAAGTTTTGCCAAAGTGGTGAGAGAAGACCCAAAACGCAAAGGTTTATTGTATTGTGGCACCGAGTTGGGCTTTTATATTTCGTATAATCAAGGAGAAAATTGGCAGAAATTACAGCTTAATTTACCAGTTGTACCAATTACTGATTTGGTTATTCATGATAATGATTTGGTGGCTTCTACGGCTGGACGTGCCTTTTGGATTTTAGATGATTTGGCAGTTTTACAACAATCTGAAAACCTACAAACAGCAAATAAAGCTAAAGTTTTCATGCCGAAAGCTACCGTAAAATTTGATTCGCAAACACCCTCGGAGCCAGTTCCTGGCATTGGCCAAAACCCGATGAATGGCGTAATTTTAGATTATTTCTTGCCCAATGACATGGACAGTTCCAATGTTGTTTTACAGATACTTGATAATCAAGGAAACATCATCAGAACTTACGATAATAAGAAAGACTTGAACTATCAACGCTACGAAGGCGGCCCAGCCGAAAAAGCAGTTATGCCGAGTAAAAAAGGTATCAATCGTTTTGCGTGGGATATGCGTCGAGAAGGAATTGCAGGAATCAGCAAAGTTTTTGTCAATGGCGACTACCGTGGTTCGTTGGTAGCCCCAAACACATATAAAGTAAGACTCATTGCCGAGAAAGATACTTCTATGACCGAGGCCACCATTATAGCCGACCCACGCCTAAAGGCAACCAAAGCCGATTTCGACGCTCAGCAAGCTATGTTAGCCAAAATTGAGGCTCAAACTAAAGACATTCACAACTCGGTTAATCGAATGAGAAAAGTGAAATCTCAGATTGAAAACATCACGGCATTGCTGAAAGATAATAAAGATATGGTGGCGTTGGTAGATACTGGAAAGGCTGTTTTAAAGAAAATAACGGCATGGGAAGAAAACCTAATTACGCCAAAACAAGAGACTTTCCAAGATGTGATTAACTTCTATAATCGCCTCAATGCTGAATTGCTCGACCTGAAAAATCGTGTCGATGTACATGACCCACGACCAACTTCAGGTGCAGCCACTCGCTTAAACGACCTAACAAAAGAATGGGAACAACACAAGGCAACTTTAGACAAACTAATTAATGTAGAAGTAGCGAAATTCAACGAAATGTATAAGCAAAAAGCCATTCCAGCTTTGATTGTGCCTGAGAGGTAGAATGCGATAAATACAGGGATAGTCACAAGCCTATCCCTGTATTTTAGAACTAACCTATCACCGCATTAGAAGAAACATCTTTCAATAACAAGTTATTAATTGTTGGCTTCAACGAATTAAAAAGAAATATTTCTTCATCAGAAATTGAGAAAAATAATCAATACAAGCAAATAGAGTCAACACGTTCTCACCTCCTCTTCCACCATTTCACCACCTCAAACCAAATCACCGAAATAAAGCCAATTCCGAGGCAAATACCCAGTTGGTCGATAGTTAGCGGTGTAAACTCAAAGAAATTGGCTAAGGGTTTAACAAAAATCAGCAATCCAATTAGTGCTAGAGTAATAGAAATAATCAATAGAACTAAGTTATTCTTATACATTAATGTTGTAAAAATAGAATAGTAAAAAGAGCGATTGACTAAGGTTAGAAATATATTAGCATTAATAAGTGTAACAAAAACCATCGTTCGAGTTAGAGATTCGTCAAAGCCTGCACTAACTGCATATTGATAAGCAGCAAGTGTACCAATAGTTATCGTAATACCCTGCAAAACACTGGTTGCTAATTCTTTCCAACTAAAAAACGTAGTCGTAAATGGGCGTGGCATTTGTTGCATCGTATTTTTCTCCATTGGCTCATTTTCGTAGATAATTGAGCAAGTTGGCCCCATGATTAGTTCTAAGAAAATGACGTGTACTGGTGAAAATATATTAGGATATATCCACCCCAAAGCCAAAGGAAGAAAAACCGTTAGAATAATAGGAATATGAATTGAAATGATATATTGAATAGCTTTTTTAAGATTTGTATAAATCTTCCGCCCCATAGCCACTGCATCAACCATCTTCGATAAATCATCTTCTACCAAAATCAATGAAGCTGCTTGTTTGGCAATCTCCGTACCTTTTTTACCCATTGCAATGCCAATGTGTGCTGCTTTGAGGGCGGGGCCATCATTTACTCCATCGCCTGTCATGGCTACAATCTCATTTTGGGCTTTTAGTGCATTGATAATGCGAAGTTTAGCTTCAGGGAACATTCTTGTAAAAAGATTGGTATCTTTCACTCGTTGCTGTAATTCTGTTTCCGATAACTGCATCAATTCATCACCCGTAAGACTACGTTCAAAACCTTTAAAATCAATTTGTTTTGCAATAGCAGTAGTTGTAGCAGCATTATCACCCGTGATGATTTTCACATCAATTCCTGCTTTATAAAAACTCTTCAAAACCGCTTGAATATTCTTTTTAGGCGGGTCATAGAAAGCCACCAAACCTTTGAAACCAAACTTAAATTCTTGTTGAGTTGCGGGGTAAATATCGCCCTCAAGTTGAGCCTCGCCAACTGCCAAAACCCTATAACCATCTTTGGCCATTGTTTCAATCACTTCATTGATTTGTTGTTTTTCGGTTTCGGTCAAAATACTGATATTCATAATGGCTTCGGCCGCTCCTTTGGCTGCGATGAAGCGTTTTCCTGCTTTATTTGCAAAAATATGCGTCATCATAGGTGGTTTACCTTCCAAAGGATATTCATGAATTAATTCAAAATTAGGCCGTTCATCTTTCAACACCATTTTTTCATAGGCCGTGTGTAAGGCAATTTCCATAGGGTCAAAAGGAATAGGTTCACTTGCCCACATGGCTATTTCTATCAGGTTTTTCTCAGTATCAGTCAATGCACTATTCGGCTCGGTTATTTTATCAGAACCTAATACAAAAATCTTTGCCAACGACATTCTATTTTCGGTAATTGTTCCCGTTTTATCTGTACAAATAACAGTTGCACTACCGAGTGTTTCAACGGTTTTCATCTGTTTAACCACAATTCCCATTTTCATTAATCGCCAAGCACCCAATGCCATAAAAGTAGTGAAAGCCACAGGAATTTCTTCGGGTAGAATACTCATGGCCAAGGTGAGGGCTTTGAGCAAACTGTCAAGAATATCTTTCGATTTAAAGAAATTGATTCCCCAGACAATTAGGAAAACAATAGCCCCCGCAATAACCATTTTTTTGACAAAATTGCTTATCTGAAGTTCCAGAGGAGTTTCTTCCTCCTCAATACTTTCAAGGCTCTTTCCTATTTTGCCCAGTTTAGTTTCATTACCAATGGCTGTGATAGTTGCAATTGCTAAACCACTAACCACGGTTGTTCCTCTAAAAACATTGTTATCTTCTTTATTGGCATCTTTCTCAACTGAAAGTGATTCTCCTGTAAGAATTGATTCATTCACTGAAAAATCATTTGAGCGAACAATAATACCATCGGCTGCTATTAGTGTACCTTCTTCAATCACAAGGCTATCGCCCTGTACCAATTCATCACTCGGAATCTCAACAATTTCGCCATCACGAATAACCTTGCAGGTAGGCTGTGTAAAATTTTTAAGTTTTTCAAGAGCATCTCTACTTCGAGAGTCTTGGTAAAGTGAAATGGTGGCCACTAATACAATGGCAGATGCTAAAAAAATACCATCGCCATATTCACCACTGATAAAATAAATAACCGAAGCTACCAATAACAAAATCACCATAGGTTCTTTTATCAAGTCATTGACAGCTTCCAGAAAACCATTTTCCTTTTTATACTGAAGGCTATTACTACCAAATTTTTCTCGGGCATCTAAAACCTGTTGCTGGGAAAGTCCGCTAATATCAAAATTGTTTGTAGGCATGATTTATGTGTAGGAGGTTTACTTTGACCAAAAGTAAATAGTTTTATGGTAGAAAGTAAAAAAAGAAATAAACAAAATCAGAAGAAAGAGACAAAGCATTATTTTACAAAGCCCTATGGGGCTCTGTTGAAGGAATAAGTATTAGGTTTTAAACTTTACGCACGTTCTTTCGTACCCAAGAATGGCAGCCAGTTCTCTTCTATTGAGCCAGCAAAATCTCGGAGAAACATAATGAAAGATGGTTTGTAAGGTT
This sequence comes from Emticicia sp. MM, assembly GCF_001649495.1. Taxonomy (NCBI): domain Bacteria; kingdom Pseudomonadati; phylum Bacteroidota; class Cytophagia; order Cytophagales; family Leadbetterellaceae; genus Emticicia; species Emticicia sp. MM. Next base: position 26,934 of record NZ_LXHX01000085.1, read on the forward strand.
TGCGAGGGAGAGAGAGTCCCGCTTCTTCGGGGGTAAGGTCGCCTTTGCGAGAGTTACAGCGACGGCAGGCGGCTACAAGGTTATCCCAGTTGGTTTTTCCGCCTCTTGATTTAGGCACTACGTGGTCGAGGGTGAGGTCTTCGTGGCTTCCGCAATAAACACATTTGTTGCCATCACGCCTAAAAACATTTTGCCTACTGAGCATTACGCCCTTAAATGGTAAACTTACGTAGTGATTGAGTCTAATTACCGAGGGGAGTGGATAACTTTTATCAACGGTGCGGAGCATACCTTTAGGAGAATCGGAAACTAACTCGGCTTTATCGAGATACACCAATAAAAAAGCTTTTGGTACTGTACAAATACTTAATGCACTATAATCAGCATTTAAAACTAACACTTTCCTGCTCATAAAAACATTTAAAGATTAGCGGTTTTATATTTGTAAGGCAAGATAATTAAAAGTTTTTAGTTTTTCTGTCAATATAGGTGTAAAATATTTATTAAGTTATTGAAAGTGAGGGGAGTATGGGTGGGGTTTGATTAATAGTTTTTATAGGAACGTCCAGATTGGACGTTCCTATAAAATTTTTATTTTACTTCACCCAAGCCTCAACTTCTTCTTTGCTCGGCATTTTTTCGTCGATTTTGAGTTTCTTTCTCATCCCTCCTAAATCATTAAAGATTTTGTTGGCATTTGCACCTTTGAGTTGTTCAACCATCACGAAGCCCATTTTTTGAAGTGCAGGAACCCATACTTTTGGAACTCCAATTGCCTCGTAATCAGCTTCTTGCGAAAGCTCTTGTTTTTTCTCTGGTCGCATTTGAGGAAAGAAAAGCACCTCTTGAATGCTCGAATTATCGGTAAGCATCATCGTTAGGCGGTCGATACCAATACCGATACCTGCCGTTGGAGGCATACCGTATTCAAGCGAGCGAATGAAATCTTCATCCATTGCCATGGCTTCTTCGTCGCCACGCTCAGCCAATTTGAGTTGTTCTTCAAAACGCTCACGTTGGTCGATTGGGTCGTTTAGCTCCGAATAGGCATTGGCTACTTCTTTTCCATTCACAAATAATTCAAAACGCTCAACCAAACCTGGTTTTGAGCGGTGTTTCTTCGTTAGTGGCGACATCTCAACTGGGTAATCAATGATAAACGTCGGCTGAATAAGATTTGCTTCTACCTTTTCGCCAAAAATTTCATCAATCAATTTTGCTTTACCCATCGTATCATCAATCTCCATTCCCCATTGGCGGCAGTATGCACGGGTTTCTTCTTCGCTCAAATAGGCTAAGTTTACACCTGTATATTTTTCAATGGCTTCCAGAATACTCAAACGAGCAAACGGACCAGCAAAATTCAATTCATTTTCACCCAATTTGAAAGTCGTTGAACCATGTACGGCCATTGCAACTTTTTCGAAGATTTCTTCAGTAATACCCATCATCCACTCGTAATCTTTATAAGCTACGTAGAATTCGAGCGAAGTAAATTCTGGGTTATGCGTACGGTCCATTCCTTCATTACGGAACATTTTTCCGAACTCATAAACACCATCAAAACCACCCACAATGAGGCGTTTTAGGTATAATTCGTTGGCAATACGCATATATAAAGGCATATCGAGCGTATTGTGGTGCGTAGCAAATGGGCGTGCCGCCGCTCCACCATGAATCGGCTGCAAGATTGGGGTTTCTACTTCTAACCAACCTTTTTCATCAAACATTCTACGCATGGTGCTGATGATTTTTGCTCTTTTCACAAAAACATCTTTCACTTGCGGGTTCACGATGAGGTCAACGTATCGTTGGCGGTAGCGTTGCTCTGGGTCAGAGAAAGCATCGAATATTTTTCCATCTACTTCTTTCACTACTGGGAGTGGGCGAAGCGATTTATTCAGAATCTTAAATTCAGTTACGTGTATCGAAGTTTCACCAGTTTGTGTAGTGAAAACATAGCCTTTTACACCAATAATATCGCCAATATCTAGCAATTTCTTGAAAACTGTGTTGTAAAGAGTTTTATCTTCGTCTGGGCAAAGGTCATCACGACGGAAATATAATTGGATACGGCCAGTTGAATCTTGTAATTCAGCAAAAGAGGCACTACCCATGATACGAAACGACATCAAGCGGCCCGCAATGGATACATTCTTATAGTCTAGTTTGTTATTTTCGTAGTTCTTTTCAATATCAGCGGCCGTTACATTTACCTCAAATAATTCGGCAGGATATGGGTCAATGCCCATGGCCATTAGGTCTTGTCTTTTCTGACGGCGTAGTATCTCTTGTTCGCTCAGTGCCATTTGGTTTATGCTAAATGATTAATACTGAATGATTAACAATTTTGACTGCTAATCATCAAAATTTGAAATTTTCTGCAAAATTAAGCAAAAAAGGTCAACGCATAATTAAGATTTGAGAATTATGCGTGTAGAATTATCAACAAGTGATAATTCTTGTTTGTTTCAAAAGCCAAGAAGATTAATTATAAGGAAATCTGATTTCGATTACAGTTCCGACTTCATCATTCGAGTTTGCAGGACTTTCGATTTTATCATTTATTGAAAATACGATATTAGCGTTATTGATTTTGTTATAAGTAATGAGTCGTTCGGTTGTAATTTTCATACCTTGTGATTTATACCCTTTACTTGATTTTGCCTGAATTTTTGCCGCATTTTTTCGTCCAACGCCATTATCTTCAACTTTACAGATGAGGTATCCTTTATCTTTATAAAATTTCACAGATAATAAACCTTTAGTGGCTTTATAATTAAGGCCGTGATTGATAGCATTTTCAATGAAAGGTTGCAATATCATCGTAGGAATCTCTATATAACGGCTCACATCTGGCTCAACATTTATTTCAAAATCAAATTTATTTTCAAATCTAATTTTTTCAAGTTCAATGTAGAGTGTGAGTAGCCTAATTTCTTCTGCCAAAGGAATAAACTTACTTCTTGAAGAATCAAGGAATAGACGAATAAGAGTTGAAAACTTCGATAAATACAAATTGGCGGTGAGTGTATCTTGGCTCATGACATAGCTTTGAATCGAATTGAGTGCATTGAATATGAAATGAGGATTCATTTGCATTTGTAAAGCACGTAGTTCGAGTTCTGCCCTAGCACGATTTGCTTCTTCGGCCGACTCCTGAGCTTTTCGGAGAGCCTCTTCAGCTAATTTTTTTTCAGTAATATCGGTAGTAATACCCATAATCATCAGGGGTTCGTCAGCCTCATTTTTAATCATCTTTGTGGCATTTTCTAACCATTTCAGTCCCCCGAATGCATCTCTGATTCTATAAATACCATAACCAACACCTGTAGATAACACATCGATTTCTATTTTTTCTCCTATTTCCCTATCTTCTTCAAAGATAGCTTCTTTCCAAAGATTAAAGTTGAGCCTCCACTCTCTGGCAGAATAACCATAAACTTTTTCAAAAGAATTACTAACCAATAAAAGTTTATAATCTGGTACACTGATAGCCCAAACAACTTCATCGAGTGCATTTAGTACGCTACTCAACTTTCTTTCACTTTCCCGAAGGCGTTCTTCCGCTTTTTTACGTTCTGTAATATCTCGTACAACACTAATAAATCTATAAACATTATCACCTTGATAAATTGCGGTCATTGTATCTTCTCGCCACACATAGTGCCCATCTTTGTGCAGGGTACGATATTCCATATTGAAAGTTTCAACTTTATTTCTGATAGCATGCTGCATCGAATTTGTCAGAACTTTAATATCATCAGGGTGAACAAAATTCATCAAATCTCCCTTACTATACTCAGCACTTTCCTCGAATGTATAACCAAACATTTTCTGGAATGAAGGGGAAGTATAAATAATTTCTCCGTTTTCAATTACAAAAATTCCATCGGAAGTATTTTCGGCTATAAATCTAAACTTCTCTTCACTTTCCTTTAATAAATTCTCAGCTTCTTTACGCTGTGAAATATCAATTACAACTCCAATTTCTTGAACGATCTTTCCTTCATCGTCTTTGATAACCGTATTGATAATTTCTACCCACTTTTTATTATTTTTGAAAGTTTCTACTTCAGATTCTATATTGAAATTAGTCCCAAGCAGTTCTTTACCATCAATACTATCAGCTACTTTTGGTTTAAATAATTCTATTGGATTTCGACCGAATAATTTATCAGCTTTGATTTCCATCATTTCTAAGAAACTCTGGTTAGCCCAAATGGTATCTCCTTTATTATCTACAATTATCACCCCATTCGTAATTTTTTCTGCTACTAGTGAAAGCTCTTTTAGCTGGCCTTGAATGAGTTTTTGTTCGGTAATATCCGTACAAATACCAGATATACGTATGAGCTCACCTCGTTCATTTCTGATACCAAATGATTTCTGATAAATCCACTTTACTCCACCATCAGCAGCTTTAATACGATATTCTACCTCTGAGGCGTTAGAATTCGTGATTTGTTCTCCAATGATGGCATTTATATTTTTATCTTCTTCAATTAAATAGTCATCCACAAACCTCCCTCCCTCATAGAAATACGATTGAGGTGGCCCGAGTACCTCTTTACAGGATGGACTTACGTAAATATACCTTTGTTTTACTACATCAAACAATAAAAAAACATCTTCTAGCGTTTCGTTGAGCTGACGGAAATTGCCCTCACTTTCTCTGATAATAGCCTCATTATTGATACGTTCAATGGCATTGGCTATATTAGTTGAAAGCGAAATTAAAATATTGATTTTATCTTCTGACCAAATTCGTTCCTGTGTACAATCATCAAAACCAATAAACCCATGAAACTTATCTTTAATGAAAACTGGAAGTAAGAGAATCGACTTAATATTTTGTACATGCCATCTTCTAATAATTTCTGGGTTATCAAGCTGACTTAAACGCTTATGAAATGCTTTATTTTGAAGCAAAACATCGGCATAGGTTTTTAAATCAGAGAAGGGTAAATCGTGTGTTTCTGGGTTATTTAATTGTGAAGAAATACCTGCTCGAACCCACTCGACCTTTTGCGTAATCCGATTATGGGCTAGATCATTTTCAAAGAAAAATACGCGGTCAACGTTTGTAGATTCTCCAATTAAATAAAAGGTTTCATTGAGCGTTTCTTCTATATTCTGACTTACCAATAACTTTTCTGTCATCTTTGCAATAGCTGCCAAAATCTGACTTCGACTTTCGAGTTGTCGCTGATTTTCTCGGAGCTTAGCCTCTGCCTCTTTTCGTTCTGTGATATCAATCTGAATACTAGCAAAAGCGATAGCTTTTTTCATAATAGGGTCACGAACCAAAAATGTAGTGGCATCAGTATATCTTACTTCTTTAGTTTTGGCATTTATCAAATCGTGTTCGCCATGCCACACCCCATTTTTTACTACTTCTGGCAAAATGACTTCTTTGAGCCAGTGTCCACCTGCCTCAGTATGTAATCTTTGCACGTTGACATTCTCAAAGTTTTCACCTAGCCCGGATATTTGCTTAGCTTTTTCATTTAGAAATATCAGATTACCTTTCAAATCAGACATCCCGATGAATGCTCCTGAGTATTTCACTAAGTTCACAAACTTTTCTTGTTCTACCTGAATTGCCAAAAGTTGGGTCTGAGTTTGTTGTAGCTCTTCATAACTTTTTACAAGTGCAATTTCAGCATGTTTACGCTCGGTTATGTTAGAAATAATGCCATCTAATAAGATTCTCTTTTCTATTTCATCATAATAACTTCTACCCTTCTCATTAACCCAAACAACTTCATTATTTTTATTCAAAATCCTGTATTCAATAGTATATTCTCTATTGGTTTCGTTAGAATGAACATTGACAAAATCTCTATCATCTGGATGAACTAGGTCTGCATAACAACGCTTATTATTCAAAATAAAATCATCTGCTGGGTACCCTGTGAGTTGTTCGATGGCATCACTGATGAAAATCATCGTCCATGAATCATCATTTAGGCATCTAAAAGTAACACTTGAGATATTGGAAATAAGGGTACGATATTGAAGTTCTTTATTTGTAATTATTTGAACTAATTTTACTTGCTCATCTATATCTTGGAAAGTTCCGTAGAGTCTTCGGCATCGACCATTTTGATATTCAGCTTGGCCCATTGCTCTCACCCAACGTTCATTACCTTTTAGCGTAATTATTTGAACCTCTATATCAAACGAAATTCCCTTTTTAAAGCATAAATTAATCGCTTCACTTATCTTACTGCGGCTTTCTCCTTCTTTAAAGAATTTCAGAGATTCAGCAATATCTATGTTAAAAGATGTAGGTGCTTCAAGGGTTACTTTATTAATATCAGAGAAGAATATACTTTGCGTTTCAACATCTATTTCCCAACCTCCTACTTTAGCTATTATACTTGTTTGCTCTAAAAGTTCCTTTGTGCGTTTAAGTTCTTTTTCTGCTTTAAAACGTTTATCAGCTTCAACACTTAAAGAAATAACATCAACTATTGCACGAGCAAAGGTGATATCTTCGTCTGACCATTGTCTTGATTGGTACATTTGCTCCCAACAAATCACACCAATTAATTCACCGCCAGCATAAATCGGCAAATCAAGTAGTGATTGTATGTCATGCGGCTTTAAATAAGCTTCGGTAAGCTCATTTGTATATTTGTTTGTATGTGCATCTTCAGCTACAATTGCTACTTGGTTTTTAATAGCTTCGAAATACTTAGGAAAATCTTTTTCATACAATACATTTGTATTCGTTGATATGTGCCTTGATTGAATGTATAAGTCAATACATGAAAGTTGATTTTCATCAAAACGCCACATACTAACCCTTTCGACATCTGTTCCTTCAACTGCGGCTTCAACAATTTTCTGCAATCCATCATTCCAAAAATCGCCTTCTTCAACTAATGGTGTTTTTGAAAGCCTAACTAAGATTTGGTTTTGAAGTAAAACCCTTTCTTGGCGTAATTGATTTCTAATTTCAGCATTTCGACGTTCACTTACATCTTTAGCAGTGATAAGACGCATGCTCAAATTGCCTTTAGCATCATAAATGAGTGTTACAGACTCTTCTCTCCATATATAGGTACCATTGCGATGCAAGAAACGTATGACATAATTTAGATTAGATACTTGATTTTGAATGGCATCTTGATACAGATTTTTCAGAAAGTCATGGTCATCTGGGTGCACAAAATCGTAGATATTTCTCTCGGCAATACTTATGGCCTCTTCAATAGTATAGCCAAATTGTTTTTCATGGGAAGGAGATATATAGGACACTTTATTATTCTCGAATACAATAACCACATCCGAGATATTCTCGCTGATATAACGAAACTTTTCCTCACTTTGAATCAGTGCATTTTTAGCCTTTACTTGCTTTGTAATGTCTTGTATAGCACCGTAAATACGCTTACAAACACCATGTTCGAATTCAGCATGGCCGATAGTTTTTACCCAAATCTCATTGCCTTTTGCGGTTATTATCGGTAATTCAACATCATAAGACCCCCCCTCATTAATTACTCGTTCAACACATTCTTTAATTATACCACGGCTACCATCATCTTCACGGTAGAACATGATAGCTTTTTCTACAGAGGGAGTGTAATCAAGCGGGACTTCGTGTATGGCTTTGGTGCTATCAGACCAGTAAAGTTCGGATGTTTGAAGGTTTAACTCCCATCCTCCTACTTGAGCAATATAGCTGGTTTGTTCAAGGCCCTCTTTGGTTCTTTTAAGTTCAATTTCAGCCCTCTTCCTTTCAGTAATATTTCTTGCGATACAGATTATCTCCGATAGCTTCCCTTCTTCATCGGCTAAGGGTGAAATGACTACATTAAACCATTGTTTGCCACCGATTGTGTTTAAGCTATATTCTACACTTGATTTTTTATTTGTATGAACAGTTTGATAAATAGCATTTTTAATGGCTTCAAATGCATCAGCTGGAAAGCCTATTTCATCAAATTTTTTACCAAGAAAATTAGCCGGTTTTAAAAATAGATCTTCGTTGCTCTCATTCTGATAATATTCCGTAAAAACATAGTCAAGATTTAAGACGAATACTAAATCACCAATGTTTGATAATAAGTTATTTAAACGCCCGTTACTAATAGTAAGCTGGGTTTCTGTATTCTTAATTTCGGTAATATCCCGCCCGATTTTCAAGTTTAAATCATTATTAAATACCTCTTCATGCCAGTCTAAAAATTTATATGCACCATTTTTTACTTTAATTCGCTTAATTTTACTATCATCCTTTTCCTCAACACCAATTAAATTGACGACCTCAGTCGCCCAAGTTTTCCCAATCAATTCATTGGTATTATAGCCTAATTTTTCTTCAATATTCTTACTCACGAAAGTAACTACGCCTTCGCGGTTGACCCCGATGATTAGTAAATTACCTTTATTAACAAAATTATAGGCAAAGAACAAGTTTTCTTTGATACTCAAATCTATGTAGTGAATCACATAGTTAATGATAAAGGCAATAAATGAGCTATTGAAATAGATGATGAAATCGCGGGTAGAGATAATACCTCTAATATCTAGCATTAATAAAGCTGCAACAATCGAAAACAGATATACATAGAAGTATTTGAAATTATAGAAAACATAATAAGAAATCATATTAACAAATGTGAACTCTGCTAATGTTAGATATTCCATTTGCTCAGTTGTCGCGATTTTATATACAATCAGCGAATTATAAACAACAAAAAAACCTGCAAAAAAACGGTGTAAATTATCGCGAATAAATGAGGAGTAACGGCTAAGAAAGGCTAACCCGAAACAAAATAATCCTACAAGAATATTATAAAAAAGCTCACTTTCCTTTCTTACACTGAATAGCTCAATATAGAGTTCACTAAAAGGTGCAAAAATCCCTACACCCAAAAAATACAGTACATATCGGTAATAATGCGTAGTCAAATCTTCTACATTATTGATGTAGATATGCCGATACTTAATATAGGAATTTTCCATCAGAGAAAAAACCGATATTAAGGCTATGGCTACAAGAATGGCAAAAGATAAATATTGTAGAGCCTCGCTCATGAATCAATTAATATCTTAAAATGGAGAGAATTGTAAGCAATAATAAATTTAGCAAAAATCATACTATTTTTCAACTTCTTCTGTTTTTCAATGAAATAAACTTCAAACCTAGTAAAATCGAAAAGAAGTCTAAAATTGGGTATAATTATCGAATTTAGGACGTTTTTTTTAGAAATGTTTCAAACCTATACCTAATTTCAATATTTTTCTTTTTCCATCAGAAAACTTGTGCTTTTTAAGAAAAAAAATAGTTTTTCTTTGCATTACTTAGTATTTATTCATAATTTCGCACCCTATTTAGGGATACCTAATATAATTTCGCTTTTCATTAGTAGAATTTTTATCCGATACACGGCTATTTTCGTAGGATAACCGCACAGGGATAATCATTCGCTTCACTACGGTATAAAAATGTCTTTAGCAGTTAATTATCAACACCTTACAACGCTCAAAAGAACGTTTTAATTTGTTTTTTGCTTTAGACAAAAAGTTAAAAATTTTATATCACTTAAAACTTTTCAAACCTTGAATCTGACAGAAACCGGTAGAAAAAGTTTCGCAACGGTAAAGCCGCTCATCGAATACC
>NZ_LXHX01000086.1:0-4044 GCF_001649495.1 Emticicia sp. MM
ACCTCTTTCTTGAGCATCTATTTTTCCGCATAAATAATCTTAAACAAGTTCAATGATAAAAGTATAATGTATGAGCCACAAATATACTTTCAAAGTTTTGATGTCAGGATGAAGGATTTGTTAAATAAATATGCCACACCTTAATAAGAGATGTGGCACATTGGCTTTATTTGATAAAATCAGTTTTATTCATCTAAAATACTTTCTTCCATTGTTGAGCTACCACCGTGCATAACTTCAATGAGTTGTTTGATATTATACACCGTTCGATTATAGCGGTTACTCAACAGAATTATTACAAAATCTTCACGTGGGTCAAAAAACATAATCGTATTATAGCCTTTCCACCAACCAGTGTGATAAACATAGTCGGTTTGTTGTTTCGCATTCACCCAAAGTCTAAATCCGTAGCCATAATTTCTAAGTCCTGGAAACTCAAAACTGCGTGGCATTATCATTTCGCGGAAAGATTCCTTACTAATTAAAGTATTGTTTCTTAATGCTTTATACCAAAGAAGAAGGTCTCCCAAGGTCGAATAAACCCCTTTATCACCCGTAATATCATCATAATAATCTTTTGCTACTCTTCGACCATATTGATACCCAATCGTGCGATTAATATTTATAGAATCATTTTTCGTAGTAACCACAAAAGTATTTTTCATGCCCGAAGGTAAGAAGATACTTTCACGCATATAAGCCTCAAATGATTTGTTAGTTACTTTCTCAACCAATGCTGCTAAAATAGCAAAATTGGTATTATTATAACCGAAATAATGGTCAGGTAGATTAAATCTACTAGGAGTAGGCTGTGCATTGGCAAACCAAGTCATGATTTCTTGATTTGTTGGATACACCTTTGACTGTCTGACAGTTTTATCGAAGGTATATTGATAAAACGGTAAACCCGAACGATGACAAAGCAAACTACGAATCGTAATGCCATCGTATGGGAAATTTGGGTAATAGTCTTTTACGGTAAAATCAAGTCCTAATTTACCTTGTTCAGCTAACTTCATAACAGCCACCGCTGTGAATGTTTTAGATAAAGAGGCTAATTGGAATTTCGATTGAAGATTATTTCTAAGAGTATCTTCAAAATTGGCAAAACCAAAGGCATTTTGATAAATAATTACTCCTTTTTGAGCAACTAAGATATTTCCGTTGAAACCTTCTTTTAGTTTTTGTTGAATAATTTGCTCAATTAGAGCTGCTTTTTTATCAGCATTAATTTCTTTTTTTATGCGTGCTTCTTCTTTTTTCAGAGCTACACTATCAATAGGTTTAGTTTCGCTAGTTGAACCATTATTTTGACAGGCAATAAAGGAAAAAGAAATAAAAAAAAGAAAAATAAAAGGAAGGCTTTGGAAAGGAAAGCTTTTAAACGATTTCATCATAATTTCACACAAATCCGGAATCAAACAAACAAGTAATTAAGAGTGGCTGTAGAGCCGTATGGCTTTAAAAGTGCTTATAAAGAAGTAGTGTGGCAGAAAAATTATGCGTGGAAAAGATTAATTTCCACGCACATATTGCAAGATGATAATTAAAAACGTAGTAAAAATTACGCTACAAATAATTTTCAAGATAGTAATCAAGAAGAACTGAAAACCACCAGCTTCAACAAAAAATAACATTGAGTGGTGAATAATTGTAAGAATGGCTACGTATCTCACAAAACGCTCACTGCCCATTTCTTTTAATGAAATCGTAATTTCGTTTTCAACGCCTTTGGTAGGAAACAAAAATTTAATAATGTAAGTACGTAAATAGCCGACCATCACACTCGCCGAGGCATGAACACCAGCGGTGTTATAGAAAATATCTACCAATAAACCTATCAAAAAGCTTATCAGTATGACCCAAACTGGAGCAATATCATCGGGTAAAAGTAAAATACAGGCTATATATACAAAACAAAAGGCTACATCAAAGAATACAAAATTGCGTAGAACTACAATTTGTAATACTAAATATATGATGAAGGTAAAAACTAATTTTATGACCGTCTGAGAATTCATTTCTTTTCTTCGGTAGTTGATTGCTCTAATAAATCTTGTTCTTTTTTCAACTTGTTGTTTACGATATAAACATATGACAAGTTACGGAAATCAGTTGCCAATTCAACCTCAATATCGAAGAAGGCTTGGTCTTGTTTGGCACTCAGTTTACGAATCTTACCAATCATCGTACCTGATGGGTAAATAACGTTTTGCTCAGAAGTAACCACCGAGTCACCTTGTTTGATTGGCTTAAAGCGGTCAATCGTATTTAGGTTAATAATTTTAGGATTCAAACCACCCCACTCTGCAATACCTAAAGCTTTATCGTTTTTCACACGAAGTGTCGTATTCTTAACTTCAGAAGAAACCTTCGATTCTGAGTGAAGAATGGAGTACACACGTGAGAAGTGTTCTGAGCACTGCATGACAGTTCCTACTACCCCTTGTGGGCAAATAACGCCCATACCTGGCTCAATACCATCGAGGGTACCTTTATCAATAGTCAAATAGTTTTTCGATAAGCCAACGGTATTATTGACCACCTTAGCTACTTTAAATTCAAATCTACGAGCAAAAGCCGAATCTACTTTATAGTATTCTCCTTCTCTTGGCTTTAGTGATTGCATAGTAGCCACTGCTTTTTTTAATTGAGCATTTTCGGCAATTAATTGGTCGTTTACGTTGCCAAGATTCATGTAATTTTTTACATAATTCGAGCTTTCGAGTGTTTTGGCAGCGTAGTAGTTGGATGTGTTAAAAAACGAAACATCCCAATAATGATTGTTCTTCACGAGCAACCAAAAGCTGACAAGTTCGAGAATAGCAAACAAAAGAAAATTTCGTATGCGAAATATGAGTCGGAAGAGTTGCGACATGTTTTTAAGTTCTGAGTTCTGGGTTCTGAGTTCTGAGTTGTTTAAACTAAGCCATAATCACAATTAAAGTGAAAGCAGTTGAATGGTTTCTACATTCAACTGCTTTGTGGAATTTATACTTAGAAGAACCTGAGTGATAGATTTAATCATTCAGAACTCAGCACTCAGAATTCAGAATTAGTGAATTACTGAACTATAACTGCTCTGTATTTTTCGATATTTTTCAAAATCTCACCTGTTCCACGCACAACCGCACGAAGTGGGTCATCAGCTACGTGAATAGGGAGTTTGGTTTTAATTGCCAAACGCTTATCTAAACCATGAAGCAATGCTCCACCACCTGTCAAATAAATACCATTTTCGTAGATATCGGCAGAAAGTTCTGGTGGCGACATCTCCAATGCACGCATGATAGCTTCTTCGATTTTCGAAATAGATTTATCAAGAGCGTAAGCAATCTCACTATAAGTTACTTTAATTTCTTTCGGAATACCCGTCATCAAGTCACGGCCACGGATTTCGATATCTGCTGGAGGATTATCTAAGTCTGGCAATGCTGCACCAACTTGAATTTTAATAAATTCAGCCGAACGTTCACCGATAAGCAAATTATGCTCACGACGCATATAGTCAACAATATCTCTTGTAAACAAGTCACCCGCAATACGAACCGAAGCTTCACAAACGATACCCGAAAGTGCAATAACTGCAATCTCTGTTGTACCTCCACCAATGTCGGCAATCATTGAGCCATTAGGTTGCTCAATATCAATACCAATACCGATAGCCGCAGCAATTGGCTCGTGAACCATATAAACTTCTTTGGCACCTGCGTGTTCGGCAGAGTCTTTTACCGCACGTTTCTCAACCTCAGTAATACCCGATGGAATACAAATAACCATACGGTGTGAAGGAGAGAAAAACCAACTACGACCCGTCTCAATCATTTTAATCATACCACGAATCATTAATTCAGCGGCGGTAAAATCGGCAATTACACCATCTTTGAGTGGACGAATAGTTTTTATATTTTCATTGGTTTTTTCGTGCATTTGCATCGCTTTGTGTCCTATCGCCAACACTTTTCCAGTAATTTTATCCAAAGCAATGATAGAAGGTTCATCTACAACGATTTGGTCTTTGTAGATAATGAGGGTATTTGCCGT
>NZ_LXHX01000087.1:0-22196 GCF_001649495.1 Emticicia sp. MM
TCAGTACCTTCCGTAAAAAAAGAACGATATTCGTTGAATTTCACCTCAAAAGGCGTCAGATTCAGCACTTGATTATCACTTTGTACTTGCCCAAAATCTGGAATTAAGGTGGCATCAAGCGTAAATGCTTGGTTGAGTCCGAGTTTTAAATCCAGTCCACCTGATACTTGATTTGTCCAATTTTTTTGATTCGTCGCATCGGTCGGGAAATGATTGGCATAGACCGAAAAATACGGAAAAAGTTGCAAGCGAAGCGGAGGTTTTATATCCGAAATTCCTTTCCATTGTCCTTCTTGGGTCAGAAAACCATTCACATTTGGGTCAATCGGATTCCAAGTATATTGCTGTTCGGTTTTTCTCCTTCTTCGGGTAATGTTCAACCCCCAATTTTGTACTTTATCTTTACTAAATCTGATGGCTGCATAAGGTAAAAACATCTCGAAACTCCAACCTTTATCATGAATCACAACGGCACTTTTCCAAACGGCATTCCAACTAAAATCTTCGCCACCGTTATTGCTATTTTGGTTTGAGGTCATTTTTGCGTCCCATTGTTCGCCAAGTGGGGTCAAGAAATACTCAAAACCATTGAGTTTATCATTGTAAGTATCGAAAATCAAACCGATGTAATCATTTGTTCCGAAACCATCTCGTCCCGATAATTCTTTCGCAATGCTATCGACATTTCGCTCGAAACAAGTTCCGCCGAAATAGATTCCTGCATCATCATACATCAAAAAAGTTTCGGTATGATTTCCTTTTTCTTCTTTTCTGCCAGCGGTTGGCCGAAACTCGGTGTAATCATCGGCTATGGCGGCATCTTGCCACGCCAAATCATTCAGTTTGCCATCAATAATTACGGGTTTAGTGGTGCGTTTGGCTTCGAGTGAGCGAGGCGTTGGAGTTTGGGCAAACGTCAAGCTGAAGCCAATGCACGAGTGCATCAGAGTTAGTAAAAAGAGCTTTTTCATAATTGTTGTTTGTAAGTACAGGTTCGTGTCGTAGAAGCAGAATGCTTTTGCGGCCACAAATTTATTTTTGTTTGGCTTTCGACAAGTATTAATAAATGTTAAGAGGTGTATTTTTAACAATTATTAATCAATTTGATGTGAATACTTGTCTGGTAAAAAAAGGTTACAAAAAGTAATTACGACAACGACACTATTTCTTCATAAAAGTTGCATGGATTTAAGTTTTGTTTTGAAATAAATTTTTGTTTTTAATGTGATAATAGCTTTTTCATAATTTTGTGTCTCTGATGCTCTAAACCCTAATTTAGACAGCAAATAGTATTTTTCAAAACCTGTGCCAGTTTGTTAAGTTCCTGATAGTGAACATTTTGCATTTTTTTGTGAAAATAAAAACGTCCGAAAATGGACAAATTAAGTACGCCTTCGGACATTGAGACGTTTGTCGAAAACAGTTTTGATGAAATGAAATTGTATCTTTTCGGAATCTAACGTATATTTGAATAAGTTAGAAAAATTATGAAAAAGATAAACTAAAAATGAACCGCATAGATAGACTTTTCGGGATTCTTACCTTTTTGCAATCAAGAAAATATGTTTCGGCCGAAAAAATTGCCGAGAAATTTAAAATCAGTGTCCGTACCGTTTATCGAGATTTAAAGGCTTTGAGCGAATCGGGTATTCCGCTGAGTTTTGAGCCAAACAAAGGGTATTTTGTTGTGCAGGGCTATTTTCTCCCACCAATTTCGTTATCGACCGAAGAAGCTAACGCTCTGCTTCTGACCGAATCGTTGGTTTATGGTTTTACCGATAAATCTATTCAGAAACATTATTCCAACGCTCTCAATAAAATAAAGTCGATTTTACCAACACAGCAAAAAGAAAAGGTTGAGTTTTTGACCAATAATATCAAATATCAAGTTCCCGAACGTCTCACGCAAGACTACGAGCATCTCTCAATTTTACAGCAAACCATTGCCGCCAAAACGATTATAGCGTTTTCGTATAGAAATAATAAAGAAGAACACAGCCGCCGCCAAGCCGAGCCAATTGGTTTGATTTTCTATGCTTTTGGCTGGCATCTGATTGCGTGGTGTCATACAAGAAACGAATACCGAGATTTTAATGTCTCACGAATGTCAAAAATTGAAGATACGCACCAAGCCTTCAAAAAGACCGACCACATCGAAGTAGGCGAATATATGCCGCAGATTCCTGTAAATTATTAATGTGGAGCGAACATCCTGTTCGCTCCACAGAAAAAAAACTTTCAATAAGCACTGACATAGGGTTGTCAGTGAGGCATATTTTCTTTGCAATGTTAACCAAAAACTTCAAAAAAGTATGTCACTTATTGCAATGTACCTCAAAGAATTAGAGTATGAATCAATCGTCACTCGTAAAATGTTATCACTTATTCCTGATGATAAATTCGATTGGCAGCCTCATCCAAGAAGCATGACGTTTCGCCAGTTGGGAACGCACATCGCCGAACTTCCGACATGGATAACTATCGGTCTTTCAACCGATGAATTAGATTTTGCACAAACGCCTTACCAACCAAAAGCAATCAATAATACGGCTGAATTATTGGCGTATTTTGAAGAATCGTTGGCCGATGGACGTACGCATCTTATTCCAGAAAATGAAGCAAAATTAGCCGAATCATGGAAACTACGTGCAGGTGACCAAATCTATATGGATATAAGCAAAGCCGAAGCCATTCGTAATGCTTTGAGCCAAACGATTCATCATAGAGCTCAACTGGGTGTTTTCTTACGCCTCTTGGATATTCCGATTCCTGGTTCTTATGGGCCAAGTGCCGACGAGATGATGTAAGCTCTGCGGCAGCAAGTACATTGCTTGAAGTGTATTTTGCACAAATTTTATGAAAAAGTTATTTTAAGGGAAAAACGCAATCCACACAACTACGTTATTTCGTACGATTTCTATTGATTTATCAACATTCGTCAAGCATATTTGTTGAAAAATGATAAAAAATGACTGAAATCGAAATTTTAGAAAATAGCCTAAAGGCATTTTCGGGTATGAGCCGAGATGCCTTTAGGCTTTCTGAAAAATATTGGCAAGTAAAAACCTACAAAAAAGGCGAATTCTACAACGATTTTCAGCAAGTTTGTAAACATTTGGGGTTTGTGCTGGAAGGGGTTTTTCGTACGTATTATGTTGATGAAAAAACTGCCGACGAAAAAAACATTTTCTTCTACACCGATAATCAGCTGGTAGTTTCTTACGCCAGTTTTATCAACCAAGTTCCGTGTCATTTTTACACGCAGTCGATGGTGGCTTCAAAGGTTATCTATATTCATTTTGATAATTTAATGACACTTTACAGGCAGTCGCACGAGTGGGAGCGGCTGGGCAGATTAATTGCCGAACAAGCCTCCAACGTGTCGCTTAATCGCACCGAAAGTTTGCTTTTCCAAACACCCGAGCAACGATATTTAGATTTGATTTCGCACCACCCCGATATTATAAATACCATTCCGCTGTATCACATTTCTTCGTATTTGGGTATTCAAGGCCCATCGCTGAGTCGAATCCGAAAAAGGCTTTCCGAAAAAAAATAGTCTAATTTTTTACGATTTTAACTTGGGTTAAAGTTTTTGTTGTGGCTGATGCTGACCTTTGTATCATCAAATTCAAAATAACAATTTAAACAATAAAGAAAATGAAATTTACAAGACAAGCATCGGCAAATTGGAAAGGTACAGGAATGGAAGGCGTAGGAACAGTTTCTACACAAAGCACAACACTCGATAAGGCTCAATTATCATTCAAAACTCGTTTTGCTGATGGCGTAGGCACAAACCCTGAAGAACTTATCGGAGCAGCTCACGCAGGTTGTTTCTCGATGAAATTTAGTTTCGTTTTGAATGAGTTAGGTTTCACAGCCGATAATATCGACACCAATGCGAAAGTAGTATTTGAAGATGGAAAAATAACGCATATTCATTTAGAAATGTCTGCTTCGATTCCAAACATTTCGGAAGAGCAATTCCAAGAAGCTGCTCTAAACGCAAAAGCAAATTGCCCGATTTCGCAGCTTTTCAATGCTGAAATTACGCTTGCGGCTACTTTGGTTTAATATCATCAAAACACATATAAATTTACCGAACACAGGCAGCATAGTCTGTGTTCTTTTTTTGTTATTTATGATTTTATTGGGTTTCATTAAGTTGAGAAACGTCGGCAGGGTTCAAAACCCTGCCGACGTTAATCCACCCGATAAATTCATTTAGAACCTCTTTTTTATTAACAATCACAAATACCGCAACCAAGTTTTTTCGGGATGTTGGCTTTTATAATGACTGTACCATTTACAAAGTGGATACATAATCAGAATAACTGCAAACCAAGCCAAATACACTTGCGGAAGTGTAAGTCCATCATCGTTTTTTGGGCGACCGAGGGTTTGTTCATGAAACACAAAATCGCTCCATTGATAGCCCTTCGCTAAAAATGTGATGATTAAAAAGGTTCGAATCACGTACCAGTGAATGAGGTAATAGAATAACGGTACACTACCAAAAACCTTGAAGATTTTCAGTTTGCTTTCACCATAAATTTCGGCTAAATAGAGCATAATAAACGCAATTCCGACCATGCAAAGGGTAAAGTCGAGCGAAGGTGCATTTTTAGAGACATTCAGAAACGATAAAATCGTATAAGCAGGATTCGTTTGAACGCTCCACGGCACAGGGTCGCCGTAGAGATTGATAAAACGAAGGAGTAAGAAAGCTACTAAAAATCCTGCTCCCATCTTCAAGAAAAACCTTGTTCGATTAGCTTTTTCTACTAAAAAATACTCACCCAAACCATAGCCAATGAGCATAATTGACCACCATGGAAGTATCGGATAAGCCAAAATCAGCAGTCTTTCGCCAAGTGGAAGCACAGTAAGGACAAAAAGCGGACTTAAAGCATTTCTAATGCCAGATTCGGGTACTAAAGCCAAAAGACCGTAGAAAATCATGATAAAAGCACCGATTCCGAGAGCAATTTTGTGCGATTTTCCAATCAGCATCGACAGTAAAATAAAACCAAAACCAATCGCTGCAATGACTTGGAAAAGCAGGGTGTGAAAACCAATATCTGACCAGATTCCGAATGAAATAATACTAAACTCCAAGAATATTAGCCAAAGCCCACGTGTTAATAAAAACTTACGACTTTCGCTGACATTACTTTGGTTTTTGGCCGAAATATATACTGAAACACCCGACAAAAACACAAACGTAGGGGCACACAAATGCGTAATCCAGCGAGTAAAAAATAGAGCAGGGTAGGTGTTTGATAAATCGGTTGGATTTTGATTTAGAGCATTTTGTAGTAGAAAATCTCGTGTGTGGTCGAGAGCCATGATAACCATAACAATGCCACGAACGACATCAATCGAAGTAATTCTTTTCATAATTTGTAAGGAAGGTTTTTGTGTTTCCAAATATAAACAAAACCACTTTATTTTTGAAACAAAACGATTTCGTAAAACGAAAATAAATGAATTTTGTTTTAAATGAACGAACGTTCATTTATATTTACACCCAATATGAGAATTCGTGACGAACATAAAGAACAGATTGTGAAGCAAAAAGCCCTTGAACTGCTCGTGAGTCAAGGTTTTGAGGGTTTTAGCATGCAAAAATTGGCTAAAGCCGCCAATGTGTCGCCTGCTACGCTTTACATTTATTATCGAGATAAAGAAGATCTCGTGATGAGTATTGGCCGTGAAATTGGCAAAAAACTCAATCAGGCGATATTCAAAGACTTTAATCCTGAAGCACCTTTTGAGGATGGAATGAGGGTTCAATGGCGAAACAGAGCCAATTTCATGCTGAGCCATGCACTTGAAATGACATTTTATGAGCAAATCAAAAACTCAACTTTTCGAGAAGCAGTGGCGGCTGATATTGTTGCTGAGTTTAAAGAAAAAATGAGTGTTTTTATGAGAAATGCTATTGAAAAGAATGAAGTAAAAGCCATGCCGATTGAAGTTTTTTGGTCTGTGGCGTATGCTCCTTTATATAATCTATTGCGTTTTCATAGTGAAGGAAAAAGTATCGGCGACCGCCCTTTTGTTTTTTCTGAAGAAATCATGTGGCAAACCTTCGATTTGGTGATGAAAGCACTTAAAATTTAAAAAATTTACCTAAATAATAAACGAACATTTATTTAATAATGAATAATAATACAACTTCGACTTTTACTCGAT
The DNA here is from genome assembly GCF_001649495.1 of Emticicia sp. MM. Lineage (NCBI taxonomy): Bacteria > Pseudomonadati > Bacteroidota > Cytophagia > Cytophagales > Leadbetterellaceae > Emticicia > Emticicia sp. MM. Next base: position 6,202 of record NZ_LXHX01000087.1, read on the forward strand.
ACCAGATTTTTATTATTGCTATTTTGGCAATCTTACAATTTACATTGATTTTAGATTTCATGGTTTTGTCACCTTTGGGTGCGATTTTGATGAAAGAATTGAGTCTTCAACCAAATCAATTTGGTTTGGTTGTGTCGGCGTATGCTTTTAGTGCGGGTGCATCGGGGCTTTTGGCTGCTGGTTTTGCGGATAGATTCGACCGTAAAAAACTACTACTTTTCTTTTATGTGGGTTTTATTTTCGGCACAACGCTTTGTGCGGTGGCTGATAGCTATGAGTTTTTGTTGATAGCTCGAATCGTAACCGGGATTTTTGGTGGTGTGATTGGCTCAATCAGTTTTGCGATTATCTCAGATTTATTCAAACTCGAAATGCGTGGTCGTGTGATGGGTTTTGTGCAAATGGCGTTTTCGGCAAGTCAGATTTTGGGTTTACCGATTGGCTTATATTTGGCCAATGCCTTTGGCTGGCATTCACCGTTTTGGATGATTGTGGGCTTTTCGATAATCGTCGGCATTGCAATTGTGGCTTATATGCAGCCAATTACTGAGCATTTGAAGGTACAAAACGACCGAAATCCTTTTGAGCATTTATGGAAGACACTCTCAAAACCTGACTATTTAAGGGCATTTTTAGCGACAATCTTATTAGCTACTGGCGGTTTTATGCTCATGCCTTTTGGTAGTGCTTTTAGTATCAATAATCTAAAGATTGACATCAAAGATTTACCGATGTTGTATTTAGTGACAGGCATATTTACGATTACGTTTGGGCCTCTTTCGGGTAAATTGAGCGATAAATTGGGCAAATACAAGGTGTTTTTTGTGGGGTCAATCATCACAAGTGTTATGGTTTTGATTTATACCAATTTAGGACAAACGCCGCTTTGGTTGGTAGTTATTGTGAATGTGCTAATGTTTGCAGGAATCACGGCTCGTATGATTTCGGCCTCTTCACTCATGACGGCAGTACCGCAAATGCAAGACCGTGGGGCTTTTATGAGTATCAACTCTTCGATTCAGCAGATTTCGGGCGGAGCTGCTGCCGCTTTGGCGGGCGTAATTGTATCGGAGGGAAGCGATGGAACGATGCAAAACTATCCATTTTTGGGTATTGTGGTGGTAGCTTCGATGATTATCACAATTGGTATGATGTATGTCTTGAACCGACAAATTCAGAAAAAACAATTAAATAAATTTTAAGATTGACTGACATAGGGCTGTCAGTAGCTTGTGTTTATTTTGTTTATCCTTCCAAATTAAACCTAAGAATAGTCATGATTTGGGTATTCAAAACTACGATAAAAAATAAAATACAAGTACGGAAAGTAGCTCCATTGCTTAACGAACTTGTTTTACCGCACGGGAAATGGAATTTTGATTTAGAAGATTGTGATAAAATCTTACGAATTGAAAACCGAAAAATGGAAATTTGCGAAAGCTACATTGTGGAGCAATTAAGTGCTTCGGGCTACAGAATTGAGGTTTTGGAGTAGGTTAGAATGTAAATTGAAGCGGGGTCGCCCGTGCGATTAAGGATTTCAAATTAATGATTGTAGATTTTTTTTAATTAAATAATTCTTAAATCATCAATCTGAAATCCCTAATCTTCAATTTCTAACTGACGAAAGTTATTTATTTACATACTTTTTGCCGTTTGAATATTTCATATCAACACCAGATTTGAATTTGGTATTATCGAAATTGGCATCATCACGGAATTCGGCATATTTAAAGTCGGCTTGATTGCTAAAAGCTGTGCTTTTGAAAGTTACACGCTCACTGAAATCTGCATACTTAAAGTCAGCATAATTTTTGAATCTGACATCAAAAAAATCAGCATCTTGTTTGAAAGAAGTGTATTTGAAATTGGCGTAATCATCGAAATCTGACTTTGCAAAAATTACTTCTTGCTTAAAATCTGCATATTTGAAATTGGCATCTTTCGAGAATTTCGCTCCACCAAACGAGGTTCTTTCAGCAAAATCAGAATATTTAAACTCTGTTTTTCCTCCAAAAGAACAGTTTTCAAAAACCACTGCTTTTTCAAAATCTGTTGAATAGGTTGTTCCATCGCCAATATTCCAGTTGATATTCCCATTTCCGATTTTACGACTTTTTTCTTCTTCTAAGTTTTTATAAGCAATCACATCGCCTTTAAACGAGCAGTTCTTAAACGAAATTGGCACTTCTACGTAGCTTTTGTATTCTTCGTAATTGCCTTTATTTTTGATGCGTTTTTTGTTTGAAAGTTCAGTTAAATCCAAATCTCCAACAATTATAGCATCCTGATAATCAACAGCTTGTCCTTTGTCGATGGCTTCAAAAATAGTTTTTGCCGAAATCTCTTTTTGAGCTGAAGCCGCCGTGCCGACGAAAGCAAAAAGCATTAAAATTAGTATCTTTTTCATAAAATAATTTTGATTGATAGCATGATTGAATGATAAAATATCAATACATAAATTTATTCGTTGATATAAACACCGCCAGAGTTGGCGTCCATTCTTACGGCAATTCCACCACCATTAAGCGAGCCTTTCACACGGTCTTTTTCAACAGTTCCGCTGAATTTTGATAATGCTGGTACTTTTACTCTTTGTCCGTCAAGGTCTAAATCCATGCCTTTATCCATTGGCATTCTTACATGAATGCTTCCTGCACTCGTTGAAAGAGAGAGGTATTTGCCAAGCGATTTAATATCGGCACTAATTCCACCACCCGAAGTTGAGGCTTTTACGCTGGCGGTAATATCTTCTAATTTGATTGAACCACCCGAAGTTGAAGTTACGAAATCGCCACTGATTTCTTCGGCTCTGATTCCGCCACCGCTGGTTGTTGCTTTGATTGTGCCGTCGAGTTTTTTGAGTGTTAAACCTCCGCCTGAAGTACTTAGTCTGATGTCGCCTTTGCAACTTTCGGCATCAATTCCACCACCACTGGTTGCTACGTCAATATTATCACGGCAACCGCTGATATTGATTCCTCCACCCGAAGTGCGTCCTTTTACATTTCCACCCAAGTTTTGGAGTTTTAAGCCACCACCGCTTGTTGTGAAACCTAAGTTTCCTGTAAGGTTTTTGAGAGAGATTCCGCCACCGCTGGTTACTAAATCAGTAGAGATTTTTTCGGGAGTAAAGATTTTAAACGAAATGCTGAGGCCGTTTTTCCAATTGTTCCAGCTACCTTCGCTTTTGCGTTTAGCTACGCACGAGATAGTTTCACCTTCTTTCTTTACGCTTAATTCGTATTCTTTCAAACGGTCTTCGATTTCTTCTTTGCTGAGGTTACTTCCGCCGTTGTTTCCTCTTACATAAACCTCTACACGAGCTTCGTCACCTGCACCGCCAGTTACCGAAATTCCGCCACCCGATGTGCGAACATTAAGGTTTTTTACTTCTGATGATTTGTAAGTTTTTACGAAGTAAGGCGTTTCTTTATCTTGAGCCCAAGAAACCGTTGAAATGGATAATCCTAAAATAAATAATGAGAGTAGCTTTTTCATAAATTGCGTAATGTTAAGATTTCATAATTATTGTTGTCTGAACATAAGATGCAAAACATGAAACGAGCGTTGCAGAAAATAGGAATTATTTTCAAAATAAATCCATAGGGTCATCAACTACTCTTAGATTTTCGTTGAAAGTATCAATAAAACTCATATCTGTTTGACTGATTTCGAAGTCGAAAACATCAAAATTTTCTTTGATTCGTTGCAAATTAGCTGATTTTGGAATACTTGAAACGCCATGCTGCAAAGCCCAACGCAAAATAATTTGGGCGGGAGTTTTATTATATTTTTGAGCAAGACTTTGAAGTTTTTGATCATTCATACGCATACCTCGCACGAGCGGTGTATAGGCTTGCAGTTGGATTTCCTTTTGCTTACAAACTTCTGCCAAATCTTTTAAATACAAATACGGACTAAACTCTACTTGATTGACGGCAGGAACAATGTTGGCGTAAGATTCGAGTTCGGTTAGAAATGGCACAAGGTAATTTGCCACGCCGATTGCCTTAACTCGACCTTCAGTGTAGAGTTTTTCGAGGGCAAGCCAAGTGTCTTTTCGGGTTGCTTTGATTGGCCAATGTACCAAATAAAGGTCGATGTAGTCGATGTTGAGTTTTTTTAGACTTTCATCAAAAGCTCGCAGTGTTTTATCAAAACCTTGGTCGCCATTGTTTACTTTAGTTGTTACGAAAAGTTCAGTTCTATTAATTCCACTTTCACGCACTGCATTACCAATTTCGGTTTCGTTTTTATACATTTCAGCAGTATCAATGAGCCGATAGCCAGTTTCTAAAGCCCATAAGACTGCCTGTTCGGCTTCACGGTTATACATATCATAAACGCCCAAGCCGAGTAATGGCATTTGATTACCGTTGTTGAGAGTAGTATAGAGTTGGTTTTGGTTCATAGCTTATAAATATGATTTATTTTTTATTCTCAATCTTACTTTTTTTTGAAAAAAAGTAACAAAAAAACACGAATCTTACAATCACCTCTTGAAAAATTTGGTTGAAAATGATGGAGATTACCTTTTTCATTGGGCCAAATTTTTCAAACGGCATGTAAGATTCATTAAAGGATTGAAAGAAGTATTTTTTTATTATGAATTAAATTACCATTTTTCTAAACCCAAAAGTTTTTTACCTAAATCGTTTAACTCTGCTGTATCATATTTAGTTTTTTCCCAATTACGAGGGTCGCCTGGGAACGCATAGCCTTCGGGTGAAATACGATTTTTCCAAGAATTTACTCGCCAGTCACGCAAATCGTCGTTGTCTTCTTCGGCTGGCATCATCGAAATATATTGGGCGATACGCACCTTGTCAGTCGAATTATTCGGACGAATTCCGTGCGGTTGACTACTATTAAAAATCAATAAATCGCCCGCTTCGAGTTTTACTTTTACCAATTTATCTTCAAAACCTGTAATATCGGGTTTGAAACGATTGCGGTCTTCGGGTTGGGTTAATTTCCAAGTATCATAAGTACGAAATAACTCTGGAATACACTGAAAACCACCCATATTTTCATCGGTTTGGTCGGCCAAAGCCAATACTCCTTGTACATTTTGTGGTTTTGTTTCGGGGTCATAGTCCCAGTGGATGAAACCTTTATATTCAAACCCAGGGCGAAGCGGAAAATTAAGGTTTGCACGGTCAATCGTTACCCAAAGTTTTTCGGTTCCCCAAATGTCAACGAAGGCATCATAAACTCGTTGCATTTGGCGGTTATTCCAAAGATGTTGGTTGTTATACACTTCCACCATTCCCGTGCCAGTGAGTTCTTTCATTTGCATTTCGGCACGTGGGGCGGTGTACCAAGTGTTTGGGTCATTGGGAGATTTTTCTTCAAATTCCCAAATAAAATCGGCCGTGCGAAGTGCTTGTTCTCTCGGCACTGCATTCTTGATAATTACATAGCCATTTTCTATCCAAAACTTCCAATCGTCTTCGCTTAGTACACGTAATGAACCGCCTTCGGCAATGCTCGTGCGTAACTTAATTTGGCTACTCGTGGCGGTCGAAGGATTCCCTGGTTTATCAGTATGATTTTTATTGGGCATCATGGTTGGGGCCATCGTGGGTGTCATTTGCATAGCTTATATTTATTTAATGATATTTAAGATTAAAATAATAACACAAATGTATGGGCTAAAATTATGCTATACTTTACCTATAATTACTGTTTTTTGAACAATATTGATTTAATGTGGATATTAATGTAAATAAATTACGAAAAATGTGCAAATTTGTTTTAAATGTATTGGTTTTGGGCGTATGCAATACGCTCTACTATGTATTATTAAAATGAAAATTGTTTTAGAAGAATTTACGATTGACTCTGAAAGTTCGTTTCGGGTTTTTAGGCCACGATTGAGTCAGATTTTTTATTGGCATTTTCACCCAGAATTTGAGTTGGTTTTTATCGAAGGAACTGATGGTACTCGACACGTTGGCGAACATATTTCTCGCTTCGTGGATAGCGATTTGGTTTTCATTGGCTCAAATATTCCGCATCTCAATTTTGATTATTTGGTAAAGACCGATTACGAAAAAGTGGTACTTCAAGTTCGACAAGATTTCCTGCAAAATGCCATGCTCGAAACTCCCGAGTTGGCGAATATTCAGAGACTTTTTCAACGCTCACAATATGGTATTGCTTTCGGAGAAAAAACAAAAAAATTGGTAGGTGAACGAATGAAAGTGCTCGATGGACTTAGTTATTTCGGACAGTTTTTAGAAATATTGAGTATTTTTCAGCTTTTGGCAACTACGCAAGATTATGTACTGCTACACGAGCAACCTGTTGAAAATCAATACAATAAAAAAGATCAAGAACGAATCAAACGCTTGTATCAGTTTATTGATGAAAATTATCAACGAAAAATAGATTTACAGGAAGTAGCTGCTTTGAGTAATTTGAGCGAAGCCGCTTTTTGTAGGTATTTTAAGAAAATGACGAAAGTAACGTTCACCGAATTTCTGAATCATTACCGAGTCAATCAAGCTAAAAATTTGCTTTTATTAGATAAGAATGTAACCGAAACGTGCTTTGATTGTGGCTTTGAAAGTATGTCGTATTTTAATCGAACTTTCAAGAAATTGACTGGAGAAAATCCTTTGGCTTTTAAGAAACGGTATTTTACGAAGTAAATTTTTGAGAAAATATAACTATATATTTCATTGCCGTCAGTTAAAACTGACGGCAATGAAATATAATTCAGGATGAGCTATATTCGTTTATTTCCCCAAAACAATCCAACGATTGAGCATATTATAAGGCATTTCAATGACAATTTTATAAAACTGCGAAGGCAATTTACTAACATCAATTGTAGCTTTTTCGGCATCAACAGCTACTTCTTTTATTAACTGGTACGTATCTTTTCCGCCAGTTTCAAAATTATTAGTAGTAGCCAGCCAAATCTTTGCTTTGCCCTTTTTGTCAATGGCTTTCCAAGTTAGTTCTATATTACCATCTTTCAATGTTGCTTCGGGTGAAATGGCGGAAATTTTGCCAGTTAGTGGTATTCCATCAATTTCAAATTGCTGCTCACGAGGTAATGAAATGCCCATAAATGAGGCAATCGAAGGCATAATATCAACAATAGCTGGTTGATTTTGCGTAAAATTTGAGTTGAGATTTTTGGCGTTTGTTATAATCCAAGTAGCACGCTCTCGGTCCGACTGCCCACCGTGACCTTTACCTGTTTTTGCATCACGACCGTGGTCGGTAGTAATGTAAATCACCCAATCTTCTTTAAAATTTGCTTGACGATATTTGATTGCCTGCCAGATTTTACCAACCTGCTTATCCATCGTTTCAATGGCATTGTAAAATTCCGGGCTATCGCCGTGTTTGTGGCCCATATCGTCCGTAAATTCCAGATACACCCAAGTTAAATCAGGTGCATCGGTTCTGATGCCTTTTGCTGCTGCTACGGTTACTTCTTCGTCTATCAGATTAATGTATTTACTTTGCTTATCGTGCGGAAAACGAGCCGTGTCGAGTTCGAGTCCATCAAAATGATAATCAGTTTTTAGATGCCCTGTTTGTGGTAAATTATCGCCCACAAGTTTGGTTCGGTTATCCAGCCAAGTAGAGTAAACGGCCGTTTTTTTCGCTGGAAATTGCTGCTTAAAAAATCTAAAAATTGTCCAATAATTGTAGTTAGGGGCTTTAATGTCGTTGTCCCAAACGTTGTGTTTATTTACCCAAGTGCCAGTAAGCAAGCTATTGTAGCCAACTGCCGAGATTGTAGGCGTTTGCGAATAGCTTTTGCGTTCGCCACCCACGTAAGCACGAGCATAGCCACCTACTTGAGCAATTGAATCAAGATTCGTTTTTTTGAGTTTTTCAATTACATCGGCAGGAATTCCATCTACAATGATAAAAACTGCTTTTTTTTTGTTTTGGGCTGAAAGACTTAAATTGACGAGTGTACAAATTAAAATAAATACTTTTTTCATGCGGAAGGTTTATAGATGTTGACACCACAAATATAGATACGCACTTTTGATTTTGAGATAAAGGATTTGTTAAATAAGTGTACCACTCCTAATGTTTGAAATAACAAGGTGTGGCACACTTGCCTAATAAGAGCCAAATAGCATTCGTTCAATCTCTAATTAAAGTACAGTTGATGCAAACATCCGAAGTTTCAATACCTTATTCAGCCTTGCTTGTACAAAACTAATTTTATTGGTAGAGTTTACCTATTAGTTTGTTTTTTTAAGGTATAAATATTATCAGCCTCTTTTATTTGCATTTTATCTTTGTCAGGGTAAAACTCAAAGAAATAGCCGCTTGCAGCATTCATAAAATAGTTACCACTTATCTTTTCCAGTTCAAACACCTTACCTCTTGTCTCCAACAACAATTTTACTCCTTCTTTTATACAGTTAACTTCAATTTGGCCAGAGGAATATTTGCCAAGGTATTTATCTAAACCTCCACGTTCAGAATTATTGCTTTTAGCTAAAGGGATTAAAAAAGGCACATTGAAACAGATTTTTAAAACACCTTCAATAATGTCTGTTCGAGGATAGTTTATGCCATTTGTGCAATAAGCTAAAGATACTTTCTCGTTTGGGAAATACCAAAGTGCTGAATAAAACTCTTCGATTCTTCCATTGTGTCCAAGACTTGGCTTATCAACAACATATTTGTTTGGAAATATACCCATTCCATAACCATCAATCATTGTTTCCATTTTGGCCAGACTCGTTTTATTTATTAACTTATCGGAAAATAAAGCATTAATGAACTTTACCAAGTCAGTTGGTGTAGAAACTACTGAACCTGCACCATTATGGATGCTTAAATCGGTTTCGATTTGTTTAACCCAATTACTATTAGCAAATTTATAAGAAGAGCTTTCATTATTTTTAATATTGATGGGTCTTCCGAAATAAGTATCTCTTAAATTAAGCTTAGATGTGATTCTTTTTTTTAAGGCATCAGCATACGTTAATTTGGTTTTTTTTTCAATTATAAAACCTAAGAATAAGTAATTGCTGTTAGAATAATCTGCCTTAGTATCTGGTTCAAAATCACTCCCTTTATCTCTTATAATCTTTACTAACTCGTCATGAGATTTAGGTTTGTCTATCCAATCAGAGAAATTAGTGTCACGAGTATAATCATGTAAGCCACTCCTGTGATAGAGCATGTTTTCAATGGTAATTTTATCTGCATTAGGCAAGTCGGGAAAATATGTATTAAGCTTTTGGTCAAAGCTTAATTTTCCTTCTTCTATAAGCTGGAAAATCATTACCGCTGTAAACATTTTCGTCACTGAGCCAATCCTATATTTTGTATATATGTTAGCGTTTACCTTTTTATCATTACTGACCAAAGAATATCCGATTGCCTTTTGATACTCAATAGCTCCATTTTTTGAAATAGTTAAGCTTCCCATGGCTAAGCCTTTTGCTGATAGTGTATTAAGAAAGCTATCCAATTTTACAGTGTTTATATTCTGTCCAAAAGATGTAATAATTGCTAATGTTATAAGAAAAATAAAGCAGATTGTTTTTTTCATTTTATTGGGTCAATTAGATAAAATAGTGCTGTTTTAAAATTACCACTGATATTATTAATAAAACCTTAGATTGGTAAAATCACCATTAGAACCATCGCCAACCCAAAGACCAATTTTACCTGTTTTTAGGTCAGGACTAAGCGTTGGCACATCTAAGCATGGCGTAGCAGAATTATTAACAAACACTTTTATACGATTATTCCGAACTTCGATTTTTGCATGAAACCAATCGTTGGCTTGTACGTTTGTGGGCAAAATCGCCTTTTCAAATTCTCCATTACGAGTTTCTCTCAGCATTTTCCAAGTGTATTTCGGATGAGAAATATACTGTACCGCATGAATATGCCGAATAGGGTCTGTCGCTTGGAAATTAAACGGACGAAAATAAATAGCTTCATACGTACTATCATTTTGCCCATGAAAAGCTACTCCGATGAAACTTCCTTGGAGTTTATCTCTGCCTTTGGCATCAAACTCAATCGTTCCTTCCGAGAAGGTTTGCCCGTTGAGCCACGCCAAACCTTCTAATCTTGCCTCGCTGAATCTGATAATCAGTTTTTCACTTTCTTTAAGAATCGAAATGCTTCGATTAAAAACCGTAAAATCAGAAATCTGTGTTTGAGCCATCAAATGGCTCGAAAGTAGAAAGAGAATGATAATTGCTTTTTTCATATTTTGTATAGTTTATTTTACTTTAAAACTGGCCGTTGCATTTTCCCACGTCAATGATACCTCGCCTTTATCCGAAACTTCATAGACTAACTTTTCTGTAAATGTCTTAGCTTTTTTGACAGGGACATTTACACGTAATACATCTTCATCTTGTTTATAACTAAAAGCTCCCCATTTGATTGTTTTGTTGAAAATAATTGTCCATTCTTTTTCGTTCGGAATCACAAAAAAAGCATATTTGCCCGCAGCTAATTTTTGTCCTTCAATGGTAGCATCGGCCGAAATCGTAAAGGCGGTTGTTTCGTTGGCACCCGCACGCCATACTTGTCCATAAGGTACGAGCTTACCCCAAATCTCACGACCTTTTACTGCGGGTTGCCCGTAGTCGATAGTAATGGTTTTGCCGTTAACACTTGCCGTAGCTTGTGCTGGTGGACTCGGGCGACTGGCTTTGTCTTGGGCAGAAAGATTGAAGGCAGCAAATAATAAAGCAATAAAAAAAACTGTTCTTTTCATTTTAGTACATAATTTTGATTTGTGAATAGCTTTAACGTTTCAAAATTGAGAAATTCATCGAAATTAACCATTTTCAAACCTTGTTCAAGTTTGTTCAAATCATAACACACTGATTTTCAATGACCGACGAGCGACTTTACATAGAGCAATGCAAAGATTTAATTGAGTCTCAACTGGCTTGGGGCGATAGTAGTAACTGGCAAAATCAAGATTTTGAGGAATTGAGCGAGCGAATCTTTGAGAAAACAAAGGTGTCGCTCAGTAGCAGTACGCTCAAGCGTATTTGGGGAAAAGTAAAATATGATAGCTCGCCTAATTTGGCTACGCTCAATGCTTTGGGCCAGTTTGCTGGGTATGAAAATTGGCGAGCATTTCGGAATGATGGAAGCGAAAAAAAGAAAAATTTTGAGGATGAAATTATCATAAAAATCAAACTGAAAAGTATTTTCAAGAGATTCCAGTGGGCATTTATTACAGCTTTTGGTTTGATGTTGATTGGAGTTTTGTGGGCATTTCAGAAACGACTGCAACAACTGGAGTTTAGTAATATTCGCTTCACAAGCAAACCTGTTACGTTAGGAGTTCCAAATACCGTAGTTTTTGAATATAATGCTACCGACTCAAATGCCGATTCGGTGTTTATTCAACAAAATTGGGACCCCAAACGCCGATTTAAAGTTGATAAAAATTTACATGAATATACCAGTACGTATTATACGCCAGGATATTTCAGAGCGAAATTAATTTTGAATGATTCGATTGTGAAAGAACACGATTTATTTATAGAATCGGATGGCTGGTTAGGAACGCTCGAAACAGTAAAAACTCCTATCTATTTTTCTAAAAAGCAGATTCAAAAAGGTGAAATTATAAGTATAAACGAGGCAGATTTACTCAATCAAAATATTGATTTAAAATCAGAAAATATTTGGACCAATTTGTATAATGTTGCCACCAAAAACATAGTAAATAGCCAAGATTTTATATTAGAAACTGAACTAAGGAATACTTTTTCGAGAAGCTCTGGTGTTTGCAAACAATGCCGAATCTTGTTGTTAGGTTCAGAAGGAATCATCGCTATTCCGTTAAGTATCAAAGGTTGTGTAGGTGAATTGGAAATGACCATCGCAGATAAAGAAATTAATGGTCAAACATATAATTTATCAGCTTTTGGCGTTGATTATGCCAACTGGATAAAAGTTAAGTGTATAGCTCAAAACCAACAAATTCAAGTTTATATAAACAATTTACTGGCATATAAAGGTAGTTTTACGAAAGGCATCGGCAAAATTGTAGGCACTCGTATTCGCTTCATGGGTACGGGAGAGGTGAAACGTTTTGAGTTAAAAGGCATAAAAAAAGAGGCTTTGTAGCCTCTTTCCTAATAATCGTTGTTTCTTATTCATCCAAAATACTCTCTTCCATTGTGGTAGAGTTTCCACCGTGCATAATTTCAATGAGTTGCTTGATGTTATAGACCGAACGGTTATATTTATTACTGAGTAGAATTATCACAAAATCTTCACGAGGGTCGAAAAACATAATGGTGTTGTAGCCTTTCCACCAACCTGTATGATACACATAGTCAGTTTGTTGTTTAGCATTTACCCAAAGTCTGAAACCGTAGCCATAATTTCTTAGCCCTGGAAACTCAAAACTACGAGGCATAATCATTTCACGGAACGACTCTTTGCTAATGATAGCATTAGTTTTTAGAGCTTCATACCATTTTAGTAAGTCGCCCAAGGTCGAATAAACTCCTTTATCACCCGAAATATCATCATAATAATCTTTCGGTAATTTTCTGCCAAACTGATACCCAATCGTACGATTGATATTGATAGAATCATTTTTGGTAGTTACGATAAACGAATCTTTCATGCCAATCGGGCGGAAGATATTTTCTCGCATATAAGTATCAAAATCTTTGCCCGTAACTTTCTCAACCAACGCTGCTAAGATGGCAAAATTGGTGTTATTGTAACCAAAATAATGGTCGGGTTGATTAAACATTCTTGGCGTTGGCTGCACGGTTGCAAACCATTCCATAATTTGCTGATTAGTTGGGTAAGCTTTGGTTTCTCTAACCATCTTATCAAAAGTATATTGATAAAATGGCAAACCCGAACGGTGGCAAAGCAAACTACGAATCGTGATGCCATCATACGGAAAATTTGGGTAGTAATCTTTTACTGTGTAATCAAGACCGAGTTTTCCTTGTTCAGCCAATTTCATGACCGCAACTGCCGTAAATGTCTTTGAAAGTGAAGCAAGTTGAAACTTCGATTGTAGGTTATTTTTGACTGAGTCATTGGCAAAACCAAAGGCATTTTGATAGACAATGACTCCTTTTTGGGCAATCAGCACATTTCCATTAAAACCCTGAGTTAATTTTTGCTGAATAACTTGTTCAATCAAAGCCGCTTTTTTATCTGCATTAATTTCTTTTCTAATACGAGCTTCCTCTTTTTTTAGAGCAGCACTATCCACTTTTTTCTCGCTTTTACTTGAGCCAACATTCTGACACGAAAAAACACTTGTAGCGAGCAAACAAACAACAATATAGTAGTAACTACTGAAAGGAAAGCTTTTAGTCAATTTCATCATAATATCTCACAAATCCGAATCAAACAAACGAAGTAAAAAGGCTATATAAATAAGTAGGACAAATTTTGTAATCTGTCAAATGGTGTCGAAAAATAATAGGTGGTCTTTCAGAGAAAAAGTAGTGTAGAAAACTGTGCATGGAAACTTAATTTCCACGCACATATTGCAAAATGATAATCAAAAACGTAGTAAAAATAACGCTGCAAATGATTTTCAGAACCGTAATCAAGAAAAACTGAAAACCGCCTGCTTCTACAAAAAACAGCATTGAGTGGTGAATTATTGTAAGAATAGCCACGTATCTTACAAAACGCTCACCGCCCATATCTTTCAACGAAATTGTAATATCGTTTTCAACACCTTTTGTTGGGAATAAAAACTTGATGATGTAGCCTCTCAAATACCCAATCATCACACTGGCGGAGGCGTGTACACCTGCGGTATTGTAGAAAATATCGACTAACAAACCTATCAGAAAACTTATCAAAATCACCCAAATTGGGTCAACTTCATCAGGTAAGAGTAAAATACACGCAATATAAACAAAGCAAAACGCCACATCGAAGAACACAAAATTGCGGAGAATCACAATTTGTAGTACTAAATAAATGACGAATGTAAGGACTAATTTTATGACCGTCTGAGAATTCATTTCTTTTCTTCGGTGGTTGATTGCTCTAATAAATCTTGTTCTTTTTTCAGCTTATTGTTTACTATGTAAACATAAGATAAATTGCGGAAGTCAGTTGCCAACTCCACTTCAATATCAAAAAACGCTTGGTCTTGTTTGGCACTTAGCTTACGAATTTTACCAATCATTGTTCCCGAAGGATAAATTACGTTTTGCTCAGAAGTAACCACCGAGTCACCTTGCTTGATTGGCTTAAAGCGGTCAATCGTATTCAAATTAATGATTTTTGGATTCAGACCACCCCATTCAGCAATACCTAAGGCTTTATCGTTTTTAGTACGAAGCGTCAAGTTTTTGATTTCTGACGAAACCTTCGACTCTGAGTGTAGAATCGAATAAACACGAGAGAAATGCTCAGAGCATTGCATCACCGTTCCAACAACTCCTTGCGGACAAATTACGCCCATTCCAGGTTCAATGCCATCAAGTGTACCTTTATCAATCGTCAAGTAGTTTTTCGATAAACCAACTGTATTATTGACAACCTTCGCCACCTTAAACTCGAAACGGAGAGCAAAGGCCGAATCAACCTTGTAATAATCTCCCTCTCTTTGCTTAAACGATTGCATGGCCGACACTGCTTTTTTGAGTTGAGCATTTTCAGCAATCAATTGATCGTTTACATTGCCAAGATTCATGTAGTTTTTTACATAATTTGAGCTTTCGAGGGTCTTGGCTGCGTAGAAATTGGAAGTATTAAAAAACGAAACATCCCAGTAATGATTGTTCTTGACGAGCAACCAAAAGCTGACGAGTTCGAGAATAGCAAACAAAAGAAAATTTCGTATGCGAAATATAAGTCGGAAGAGTTGCGACATGATGTGAGTTCTGAGTTCAGAATTCTGAGTTCAGAGTTATAAACACAAAGTTTCAGTGGGAAATTTCTTACAAAATCAAAAAGTTAGCTTTTACATTTGAAGCTAACTTTTTGATTTTTTTATGAAACTCAGAATTCAGAACTCAGAACTCAGAACTATTTTATTGCACTATAACTGCTCTATATTTTTCGATATTTTTCAAAATCTCACCTGTTCCACGCACAACCGCACGGAGTGGGTCGTCAGCTACGTGAATCGGAAGTTTTGTTTTAATAGCCAAACGCTTATCTAAGCCGTGAAGTAATGCTCCACCACCTGTTAAATAAATACCGTTTTCGTAAATGTCGGCCGAAAGTTCTGGTGGCGACATCTCCAATGCACGCATGATGGCTTCTTCAATTTTTGAAATTGATTTATCAAGAGCGTAAGCAATTTCGCTGTAAGTTACCTTGATTTCTTTCGGAATACCCGTCATTAAGTCACGACCACGAATCTCGATGTCAGCTGGTGGATTATCCAAATCTGGTAAAGCCGCACCAACCTGAATCTTGATAAATTCTGCCGAACGCTCGCCAATAAGCAAGTTATGCTCACGACGCATATAATCAACAATATCTCTCGTAAATAAATCACCTGCAATACGAACCGACGCTTCACAAACGATGCCCGAAAGAGCAATAACCGCAATCTCAGTAGTACCACCACCGATGTCAGCAATCATCGAGCCGTTTGGTTGCTCAATGTCGATACCGATACCGATAGCCGCAGCGATTGGCTCGTGTACCATGTAAACTTCTTTCGCACCAGCGTGTTCGGCTGAATCTTTTACAGCACGTTTCTCAACCTCAGTGATACCTGATGGAATACAGATAACCATACGGTGAGAAGGTGAGAAAAACCAACTACGACCCGTCTCAATCATCTTAATCATACCACGAATCATTAATTCAGCGGCAGTAAAGTCGGCAATTACACCATCTTTGAGTGGACGAATAGTTTTTATATTTTCATTGGTTTTTTCGTGCATTTGCATTGCTTTATGACCTATCGCTAACACTTTTCCAGTAATTTTGTCTAAAGCAATAATAGAAGGTTCATCTACAACGATTTGGTCTTTGTAGATAATGAGGGTATTTGCCGT
>NZ_LXHX01000010.1:0-13668 GCF_001649495.1 Emticicia sp. MM
CCAATACCATTATCAGAAATAAGGAGTTTTACTTGATTTTCGGTGCGAGAAAGTTCAATTTTTGCCTCAGTTGCCTTTGAGTGTTTGATGATATTGTTTATCAATTCCAAACAAATACTGTAAAGCTCAAACTCTACTTTTTTATCCAGTTTCTCGAAGGTATCATCAATCAGCAAATTGAATTTAATGCTTGAATTTTGGTTTACTTTCCTTACAAAATACTGCAAAGCGGCTGTAAGTCCTTGTTTTTCAAACTCTTCTGGAAGTAGATTATGGGAGAGCAGCCTTACTTCGTCGTAAGCATTCGATAACATCTTTTTAAGGTTTTGATAGACATTTTTTTCTTCTGGAGCGAGTTTGTTGGCATCAATAGCATCCATCGTCCAGATAAGCGACGACATCGTACTACCCAAATTATCGTGTAAATCGGCGGCTACACGTTTGCGTTCGAGGGTTTGGCCTTGGAGTAGAGCGGCTGAAATCTCAGCATTTTTATTGATTAAAGATTGATTAACATTTCTTAGACGTTTATTGGTATAAAGTACGTAGATAGTAGATAAAATACCAATTATACTTAATGCAGCCAAAAACCATCGAAATTGATTTTGTTTGGCATTTTCTGAGCGTAATTTATCAAGTTCAGCCTTTTGAAATTTAGCAGTTTGTTCGTGTAAAACCACTTGAGACTTCATTCCTTCAATATTATTTTTTTCTATTTTCTGATGTTCATTGATTAAAAATTGCTGATATTTTTCAAGAGCTTCTAAAGCAACTTTGTTGTTTCCTAAACCTTTATGCACTTCATACTCAAATTTTGGGTATTTGTTAATCAGAGATTCTTCGTAACAAAACTCTTTTAACTTTGGTAAAAACTTTTCAGCTTCAATAAAGTTTCTTTTTTTTAAGTAATAAGTGATTAATTCTTCATAAACATTATAATGCATATATTTATCATGTACTGATTTATTGGGTAGCAATTTTAGTGTAGGTTTAATGTAGGCTAATGCTTTTTCGAGGCTGTCTAATTGTAAAAGATTATATCCAATATTTAATTTGTTACCCAAGTTGTTGACTAATTTGGGGTCGTTCAACCTATCGTATTCTCTGTAAATTTTTAAGGCGTTTGTTAAATCATTTTTCATATTGTAATAGATGCCTTTTGCATTTAGCGAATTAAACATCAATCTTGTGTTTTTTGCTTTTACAGCAAGTAAATATGCTTTATCAAAATATTTTAATTCATTTTTTAC
The DNA here is from genome assembly GCF_001649495.1 of Emticicia sp. MM. Taxonomy (NCBI): domain Bacteria; kingdom Pseudomonadati; phylum Bacteroidota; class Cytophagia; order Cytophagales; family Leadbetterellaceae; genus Emticicia; species Emticicia sp. MM. The sequence continues at coordinate 1,251 of NZ_LXHX01000010.1, forward strand.
TCCTTTGTAAGTATAAGTTAGACCTAAACCCATTCTAATGAGCGTTAGTGCTTGATGGTCATAATCACTCAGCTTTTCAAATTGAGATTCGGCTAAGGCATAAGATTGAAATGTTTTTATATGTTGCCCAGTATTATAGAACCCATGCACTGCATTCCACAAATTATAGATTGCTTTCCCTTTTAACCAATCATTGTTTTGGGAATGTTTTCTTAATAAACCAAGAATATATAATTCATTAAACTTTTGAACTTCCTTTCTATCTGTATAATTAATACACTGCATCAGTGAATCTAACTCAATAATCATTAAAGTATCTCTTCCGATTGATTGTGGTTTTTGTTCCAAAGACAAATACCGAGTTTTATGCCTGATGAAATCTGATTGTGCATAGCTCAAAATGGGAAAAAGAATAAGAAAGAAGAGTGCAAAAAATACGGATTTCATTCTCATAGTAGTTGAATTATTATTTATAATATCTTGCTAATTAGGGTTTTGAAAAATAAGTAAACTATTACTTAGATTCAAGGAATCTCTCCAATTTCTCCTCAAATATCATGGTTTACCATGAGTAAAAAACCATGGTAAACCCTTAGTTCAATTCATGGAAAACCCTGAAGAATTTATCTTTTGTTTGTCATCAATTTTGTATTCATATTCTTACAGCTAAAATCTATGAAACTTACACGCCGTGAAATGGAAGTCTTACAACTTATCGGAAAGGAACTTACCACCGAGCAAATAGCTACTTATCTGCACGTGAGCGTTCCGACAATCGAAACCCATCGCCGTAATCTGTTCCGTAAAGTTGGTGTACAGTCGGTCATTGGGCTTGTAAAAGAAGCCATACGAAACAATTGGATAAAAATTGATAATCAAACATCTATACAGCCATGAAAGATATTTTAGTTGGTGGGCATACCACAGTAAATCCCGAAAATGTAGTATTGCTCGTAGCCTCAATCAATTATACGGTCATTCATCTATCCAACGGCAAGAAAACGATTGTTGCTACTCCATTAAAAACCCTTGAAGCTCGTTTTCAGCCTTATGATTTTTACCGAACGCACAAATCGTTTATGGTTAATCTGGCCTATATCAAAACGTATATGCCAACACACAACAAAGTAGAAATGGTTGATAATCAGAAGGTTTTAGTTTCACGAAGAAAAGCAAATGGATTAAAAAGGTATTTGCACCAGCAATCAAAAGACCGTTAAATCGAAAACTCTACCGATAAATCGAATTTTGAAGAAGGTTTTCGGGAAGATTATAAAATTTGATAAATCTATTAAATGAATTAGGTCTAATTATTTACAATCAATGAAAAAACTATACATAATTTTTATTGCATTATTAGGACTTCCCTACTTTTCATTTGCTCAGGGCCGTCCAGGTATTCCAGGAGTCTTCATTAATCCTGTGGCATCTACCTGTAAAAAAACGAATGGTTTGATATTCACTGTTGCCGCTCCAGTATCTGGTGGAGCTCCAACCTCTTATGTATGGACTATCAGTCCAATCCTTGACCATCAATCAAATCCTGTTGCAAGAATTAATGGTAGTACAACATTCCCTCTTGAAGTTGCGGGTAGCACTCAGGGCAGAACCGTTACGATTGATATTTTAGATGCTTTGGTCTATACTTCTGTAACCATTTCTGTAAAAGCTAAAAATAGTGCAGGAGAAAGTAATGCACGAACCTACACACTGGCATTGAATGAAATCCCGACAGTTCCCGTAATAAACTCAAACGTCATCAATGCAGGTTCATTTGCTACTCTTACCTCCGTTGGTTGTAATGGCAAGGTTAATTGGTACGCCAATCAAGAGACAAGCTCATTACTTCAAGCAGACACCGACACTTTTAATACAAGTGTAATGTATGAAAGTAGGCTTTATTATGCTAAATGCGTTTCTGATTTTGGTTGTGTTGGGCCTGTTGGCAGAAAAATGGTAAGTGTTGTCGAGGGTACTTATGAATGGGCCGCAGATGTAATTACCAAGAACAGTGATATTCCGGGCCGAACCACTGGAGGAGCAATAGCAATTGTAAAAACAGATGCTTCGGGTAATTTTTACATAGCTGGTAACATGGTGAATGCTTATAATTATACGCATAATAACACGACAAATGTTATAAATGGCTTTCATCTTGGAGAGTCCGAACTCTTCATCATGAAATTAGACCCTAATAGAAATTTTTTATGGGGTAAATCGCTCGGTATGAAAGACTCAAATGATGGCTTTGCCGACTTAGAAATAAGTAATGACGGTTTTGTTTATCTATTGACCAGTCACGGTGCTACGGGAGACGCAGAGGGGAATTCTACTACTCCTACTGATTTTAGATATGATAACATAAATTATCAGAATATCTGGTTTAGAGGTGGCACATTGACCAAAGTGAATGCTTCAACAGGAAATGCCATTTGGGTAAAGAGTGTCAATCAGTTAGATAATGGATTCACTCGTTGGGCTGGCCCCGTTGAGGTAAATGCAACCAGAGTTTTCTCAGTTGAAGCCATGACACCCACAAGCCAAAGTTGGAACATTCCCATGCTATTTGCTGCAGAGTTAAGCACGCTAAATGCCAGTTCTAATAACCAGATTGAAACAGCTAATAAAATATGGAAACTTGGAGGTGGCATAATGACCGATTTAGAATTTAGGTATTTCGGTGAATATAAATTAATTAATAATGGTAATAGCATGATTGTAACAGGTTATGCTGGAATAGATTGGGACGTCTTTGTAATGTGCCGATTAGATAATATAAACACAAACACGCCCACAGTCGCTTGGAAAAAAGATGTTGGTAAAGGCGTACATGGCTTTACAGTTGATAATAGTGGTAACGTATATACCATAGAGTCGATAGGGTTTAGTCCTAATTCTCCAAGTTCTATTTATACATTCGCTGGCGAAAATTTTGATTTAGGATGGGGCTATTCTCATGGATTCATCAAGAAATTTAATGCCAATGGTACAGAGGCTTGGGCTTTGAAATGGGATGCTCCTAACTATATTTCGGGTGGAGCTTATGACAAGATTCTTTCGGATGGTACAAATATTTATGCCATGAGTTCGATGTCGGAGTCATTTGTTTCGATTGGCGGCAAAGTAACAGGAGGCCCCGAAGTAAACAAGTGGTTAGTAAAAGTAAAACCCGATAGAACTGTTGATTGGGTTCACAACCTTAATTTAATGGGGCAACAATTGGATATTTCGTTCTATGTAAACCCTCAAAATTTGTTTTTTTATGCAAGTAATATCAACACTACACTTGGTATATTCAATTTAGCACCGGGTTTTTCTTTTGATAATAATCCCGAAGGTGCTACGCTTATTAAGTACCGACCAATAGACAGAAGTTGTTTGCCAACCAGTCCATCAAGCATTCAAACCCAAACTGTTAATTTATGTAAAGGACAAAAAAATGTGAGTTTTTCGGTAAATAACTCTCAAAGTACATTGAAATGGTTTTACAGAGGCAAGGGGGTTCCGCTAAATGCAGATACAGGGAACCAGATAAGCCTCAATATCAATGTAGATGCTACCTCAGATACACTCTACTGTGTGCCTTCAAATACCTGTGGAGCGGGTAATTATCAGAAGATTTTCTTGAACATTAATCAAAATTCACCAACAACACGGTTATCTCCTGCAACTGACGTAAACTTTATCGCTAACAATACCACAAGTTTTAAAGTAGATTTTACTGGCACTCCACCTTATAATTTCACAATGTCAGACGGTTCGGTCTATACAAGTACGACCAACTCAAAGATATTTGAAAAAAACGGAATCACCCAAAGTCAACTTTTTACCATCTCAAGTGTTTCTGATGCTGCTTGCCCTGCTGGTTTGAACTACGGTGAGGTTTTCATTACACTCCCAAGATGTTTAGATAAAGCTTTAAAATTATCGGATGGTTCTTTCAGGAATGTAGATGGCTACTTTTTTAACGGCGATAGAATCACGGCTTCGGGTCTGCCAGATATGAACAACGAATGGACGGTAGCGATGTGGATTCACCCATATAATACATTGGGGTCAGGAATTTTCGGAGGAGGAGGCCTTTACATTGGTTTGGCCAATGAACATTTAGTTGTAGGTACAACAGAATTGACTAATGTTTTAATCGAAAAAAATAAATGGACACACATTGCTGTTTCACCCTACCCAACTGAAGGTAAAATATTTGTTTATAAAAATGGCATTCAAGTTGCATCTATTGCCACAAACGCCAATTATGATATGAATAATAGTGGCTTTACCATCGGCAATGATGGTGGAGCGGGCCCTTACTATAGAGGTTTAGTTGATGACGTAATCGTTTTGAATTACTCGTGGCTGATTGATGATGTAAGGAAGTTTATATTAGGTAATTTAGGCGATTACTCCTACGATTTAAAATACCGTTTAGGTTTTAACAATAACGGAACAGGTTCGGGTATAACCGTCTCAAACTTGGCTTTAAACGGAACCGCTGGAAATGCCACAACCGCTGGCCCAACAACGGCATTTCCTGATATATGTACAGTTCCACCTGCCCCAAATCCGATTACAACCAATGTTACAAACTTTTGTAAAAGTACAGTGGCAGGTTTTAGCACCGATTTTACCCAAAATACAACTTATGCTTGGAGTTATAGTGGATCTGATGTGAGTTTGTTTAGAGAATATAATACAATTAAGCTAATTTTTGGTCCAAATGCAACCTCAGGCGTACTCAGTGTTCGTGCTTATAGCCCGAGTGGTTTTAGTGCCCCAGTAAATTATACAATTAATGTTGGAAATTGTAACGCCATACCTTGTTTTAAAAACTCAATAAAAATGCAAGGAACAGATAATATTGTGGTTTCAAATACACAAGATATCAATACTGGTGCAACTTCAATTGCTTTCTGGATGAAACCCAATTCCTTCGAGGGCAAGGGGATTATGGTAGCAAATTACAATTTCGGACAAAATTTTATTGGTTTTAGCAGTGCAGGGAATCTTTCTTTTGGAAGCACAAGTTCTTGGGGTGGATGGAGCGTTTCGGAAGTTGTTACTCAAATTCCATTTTCAAATACGTGGCAACACATTGCCCTATGCTCCAATTTGGCCAATAACTCTACTATCGTTTACTTGAATGGCGTTTATTTACAGACAATTCAAAATGCTGTCTTATTTACAAGTTTTGGTGGTTTTACTATTGGGAACGACTACAGGGCTAATTCTGGATTTAATGGAGAATTAGACGAAATAACGGTTTGGGATAAACAACTTTCGGCTGCCGAAGTCAGTCAGATTTACGAGGCAAAAACCTTGACAGGACACGAAAATAGCCTCGTGATGTACTATAACTTCAATAGTATAACTGGGCAAGGTCCAAATATAGCTATTCCTAATAAGGCTGTTTTCAATTCTCAAAACTTTTCTGGAACCACAAATAGTAGTACCCCAACAAACCCTATCGTTTCACCATATTCTGGAGAATCTATTACTAATTCTGTTTCGGGGGTTATCAATTCAAACAGAAAAATAGTGAGTAATAGCATCTTATATGCTCCGCCGTCAAATCAGACAAATATTATATCTACTGGTACAAATGTAGAGTACTATGCTAACAATTCTGTAATGCTTCAGCCAGGTTTTAAAACCGACGAAGGGGCTGTATTTAAAGCCCAAATCGCTGGGTGTAATTAACAAAAAAATAAAATATCAAACCCAATGAAAAAACTTATCATCTCCATCCTCTGCTTCATAGCAGCCATTCAGTTTTCGTTCGCACAATCGAATATTGAGAAATTATTAGATAAGGCCATTGAAGAATATAGCCAGAACCCTGCTGCCGCTATTCAGAAATACGGCTCAGATGATTTTACTTTTACTAATGCCGAAGGTAATATGTTGAATAAAACTCAAACAGTACGGGTCGCTTCGGCAGGAAAGTTAGAAGATGTAAAATTTACTGATAGAAACATTAAAATTTACGGTAGTATTACAATCGTTAAAGGCATCAATACATCCAGATGGAACATCGGTGGTACGATTATTAACTACAAAGATGTCTTCACGTACATTTATCAAATCAATGGAAACGACATCAAATGGCTTTCGGCTCAACATTCGTTGATTACTCCTAAAGACCGTAATAAGGCTTTATATAAGGAAATAAATATGTTGGTAAGTGAAAGAAAATTAGCGGAAGCGAGTAAATACTATTCAGATTCTCATGAAATAAAAGGCATCGGTAAGGGTCCAAAAGCATTAGAAATATTTAATCAAAAAACAATAGACGCCTTTCCAGACCTTCAAATAAAAATCATCGAACTCATTGCCGAAGGTGATTTGGTATTTGCTCGTTGTGAAGCTACGGGTACTCAAAAAGGAGAATTCAATGGAATACTACCTACGGGAAAATCCGCTAAAATTGCCCACTGGACGGTTAATCGTTTCAATGCCGAAGGGAAAATCGTAGAAAGCTGGAATCTGAATGATAATCTATCAATGATGCAACAGTTGGGAATTTTGAAGTAATAGTTATTCATAAAATGCCCCAATAGTTTTCATCTATTTTAGCATCACTTCCCCAAATAAAATAGATGAAAACTATAATTATCCGATTTATTTCCATAAATTGCTTTCATTGGAAATAAGAAAACTGCTATGTATTATCGTAAATTTCTGCCTCCACCTCACCTCCTTTCGTATATAGAATGTTTCTATATATGGGAAACCGATTTCTTACATAACCCCATCCTTGTCGAATCGCCTCCCAGTGGTTTTTGCTCAATGGTTTTTAACTACCAACAGAGCTATCAAGTAATCAGTGCCAAGCATCAAAGTCAATTCATCAGTACGCCTCAAAGTTTTATTACAGGGCAAGCCACCAAAAGCTACCAACTACAACTTCAAGGACAAATCGGCATGGTTGGCGTTGTTTTTAAGCCATCGGCAATTGCGAGTGTTTTCGGGCTACCTATGTATGAATTTGTGGACGAACGCCACGACCTAAGGGCGGTTTTAGGGAAAGAAATCGACACTATTGAAGCCAAAATACAAGATTGTGTTTCGCATAGTAAGAGAATAGAAGTTTTGTCGAATTATTTTTCTTTCAAATTATTGAAGGCAGAACTAAAAAATACCAGAATTGATTATGCCGCAAATTTGATTGGCGAACAAAACGGATTAGTCAATCTTTCCGAATTGGTTGATGATATGTTTGTGTGCAGAAGGCAATTCGAGCGTCAGTTTTTAGTAAAAGTCGGGGTTTCGCCAAAATACTACGCACGAGTCCGAAAAATAAGCCATTTGTGTAAGGTAATTGCCTCAAAACGGTGGAATATTGATGATTGGCAAGAGTTGATTTTTCAGAATGGCTACTACGACCAAGCTCATTTTATCAAAGAATTTAAAAGTTTTACAGGTAAATCGCCTTCATACTACCTAAAAAACAACATCGAATTAGCCAATTTTTTAGATTCCTAAAAATGTCGCATTTCTACAATTTTTTAAAATCAGAAGTTCTCAATTTTGGGTATTCAATTCAATATTCAAATCATGAAAAAACTTCTATTTTTAGCCACTATTGCCGCTTTGATGTTGTCGGCATTTATCGAAAAAGAACCCGTAAGTAAACTCAACGGAGCATACATAAGAAGCGAATTTAAGTTTGGCGATATGACCGAATGGGGCAAAGACAAAGACCGAAAAGTAGTTAAGATTTTTAGAGATGGCTATTATATGGTATTTTATTACGACGACCACCGCCCAAACAGAAGGCTTTTTGATGGTGCAGGCGGAGGTACTTACCAAATTATTGATGGAAAATACCACGAAGGGCATGATTTCTATTCGTGGGACTCGACTCACGTTGGGCAGGTAACTGTTATGGATTATAAAGTAGATGCCAACGTATATGAGCAGTATGGTAAAATAAATACTGCCAAATACAAAGATTATCAAGTAACCGAAAAACTGAGTAGAATAATACCCAATGAACCACTTAAAAACAGCCAACTCGAAGGAGTTTGGGAAATGACGGAAGGTACTTGGGGAGGTAAAAGTAAATTTGGAGAAGGCAAATACAAAGATGCCACCGTCAGAATGATTTTTCAATACCCAAAAATGGCAGTGGTTTATTATACGCCTAAAAATAAAGGATTTGATGGGGCGGGCTTATTTACGTATCAGTTTGATGGGAAAAACTTCACAGAGTACAACGAAGGCTATTCTTGGGACTCAACCCACGTTGGCACAACAGGCAAGTTTTTAATCAAAACCGATGGAAAAACGTTTACCAAAACCAGTAAATCAATACCTGGATTCAAAGAAGTTTTCAAACGTATAAAATAAAAATAACCATGACTACCGAAACTAAAAACAACGAAACAACACAGTCGCTCACTCGCAAAGGCACTTGTGTAGAATTTTTCTCAGCTTATCAAGACCATGAATACGAAAGAATGGTGTCGTTATGTTCGGCCGATGCCGATGTAAATTTTACGCCACTTGGCGAAAACGGTGTCGGAAAAGTAGCCGAACTGGGTAAAGGACTTTGGGCCGCCTTGATGGATAGTTTCCCTGATATTGACAACACAATTGATACATTTGAAGAAAATGACGATGCTATCATTTGCAAGGTTTCTATCTTTGGCACACAAGCAAAAGATTTTGCAGGAATCCCCTCAAAAGGGTTAAGGTTCGAATCAGACCATATTTTCATGTTCCGCTTCAACGATGACGACCAAATCACTTCCATCGAAATCAGTTGGAATCACGAGAGTTTTTGTACGCAATTAGGAAGCTAATTCAGTAAAAATCCTGCTTTAACTATTATTCCATCAGTGCTACACTGGTGGAATAATATACTATTGCCTTTATGCTAAAAATTAACCTCTAAACTTTAACATGAAAACAAATAAAATTGCTGTGGGCGGCCGTACATCCGTAAACCCAGAAGATGTAATAATCCTAAAGGCCGATATAAATTATACGATTATTCACTTCAAAAACGGGCAAAAATGTATCGTTGCTACCCCTCTTAAAAGCCTCGAACAACAATTTGAGCAATATAATTTTTATCGAATTCACAAGTCGTTTATGGTCAATTTGGCATACGTAAAAACGTACTTTCAAACCAACAACAAAGTCGAGATGATAGATAATCAGAAGGCTTTGGTATCGAGACGAAAAGCAAATGGACTAAAAAAGTATTTGTTAGCAACCGATAAATCGAAAACGCTACCGATAAATCAAATTCGAGACTACCATAAATCAATTATCATAAAATTTGGATAATCAATTCATAATCAATATCGAAATGAAAAAACTTATTATTACCCTCCTCTGCTTTTTAGCAACCATACAGTTTTCATTCGCACAGTCGAATGCCGAACAACTGGTAAGTAAATTAATTGATGATTATCGCCAAAACCCAAGCTCGGCTATACAAAAGTATGCCGAGGATGATTTTTTATTCATCAATGCCGAAGGTGGTTTTTGGGATAAAAAAACGTTAGTAGGTCGGATTTCATTCGGTAAATTGGAAGAAGCCCTTTATACAGACAAGAAAATAAAAACCATTGGAGACCTGGTTGTTTTCACGGGTGTTAATCATTCAAGATGGAACTATGGGGGTAAAATCATCAATTATAATGATGCTTTCACTTATACATTTAGGATGAAAGATAACGACATTAAGTGGCTTTCAGGACAACATTCATCGGTTACGCTAAAAGAAAGGAACAAGGCAATTTTCCGTGAATATGAGCAATTGGGTAACGAACAAAAAACTATTGATTATAGTAAGTTTTATGCAGATTCATTTGAAGTCAAAGATGTGGGCAAAGGCCCAGCAGCGGCAGAAAAAGTTAGAAATCTTGCTCGAAAAGGATTTCCAGATTTAAAAGTTCAAATCATCGAACTTATTGGTGAGGGCGATTTACTATTTGCAAGATGCGAAACCACTGGCACTCACTTGGGCGATTATTATGGAAATAAAGCTACAGGTAAAAGCGGAAAAATTGCACACTGGGTTGTTTACAGATTCAATGCCGAAGGTAAAATTGTAGAGTCTTGGACTTTGAACGATAATCTGTTATTAATGCAACAGTTAGGAATTATTAAATAAAATCGAAAACACTTTTTAATCATGACACGTCAAACCTACATTCTTATCGTCAGTATCTATGGTTTTTTGCTTGGAATAAGTATGCTTTTATTACCTAAAATGGCATTGAGTTATTTCGGCATGAATCCAGAAGATATGTTTACCATAGGTCTAATGCAGTTTTTCGGAATTCTGCACATCGGACATAATTATATGTCTTTCATGCTTCGCAAAACCACCGATACCACCGTAGCTAAAGCCTTTTTATTAGGCGGAGCCTTTATCTTATTCGCATCATTGGGCTTAGGGATTTATAACGTTTACGGAAGAAACCTTCCTATGCACAATACTGCTTGGCTCGATTGGAGTCTTTGGGGAATTTTAGGTGCAGCAAGCCTTTATTTTTGGAGTAAAGAAAAATAATTTTTCATACTAAAAATACGCTTTTTCCATAATGGGTAACCGTTTTTAAGCAACTTTTTAAACATCAAAGGCACGCCAGAAAAGCGTGCCTTTGATGTACTTTCCAAAGAGATTTCAATAGTGAAATTAAGGTAAGAACCCAAATTATTTTACTCCCAAAGCCCATTTGGCTAAATCTTTGGCGGCACTAAAGTTTTCGTAAATGATTGGAATTCGGCGTCCGTCGGTGTATTCGTTATATAACCATGGGTCACCAACGATAAATACACTGCCTTTACCCACTTTGGCAGTGGCTATGATATTGTCGCCACCTTCGCTTACAATCGTTTTGGCTGGTGCTTTCACATTGAGCGTTACTAATTCTTTGATATAAACCAATTTTGTGTTCTTAAAAACAGGATTTCCCGCAGGAATATCTACTCGGCCTTGTTCCCATTTTGTACCTTGAACCATGTTTCGGCTTTTGTTCGTAAATTCTACACCAAAAGCTTTTGCCAATTCATTAAAATGTGGAATCTCGCAGTTAGCAGTATCATTGGCCATCATAATGAGTGTTCCGCCAGCTTTTACCCAATCAGAAATAACTTTAATATCTGATTTTTGAACAAAATTTGGATTGGCAGTTTCTTTCTTTGTGTCTGGGTCAACGATGATGTAAACATTTACTCCTTTCAGATTCGCTGCCGTTGGAGCGGCCGAAATTGTTTTTAGTTTTGCTCCCAGTTCTTGGTAAATTTGTCCCCAAACCCAAAAACCTGAATGCATGCGGTCATCCCAAGTGTAGTGGAAAGATTCTTGATTTCCATTCAAATCCTTTCGGAATTCATTATTGAAATAATTATCTACGGCTACGGTTTTGCCTTTGCCGAGTGAATTTTCGGCTGCGATTTCCATTTCAACACTTGCAAAAATAAATGGTCCAACGCCTTTCAAATCATTTTTGCGGATTGGTTCGCTCAGATAATATTCGTAGCTACCATCACGGTAAGGCGTTCCGCCCAAACCTCCAACACTGACAGTTTTATTGAAGCTGATTGTGCCGTCTGCTTCTTTTTCTACAAATTCTTTCAACATTCCTGCGTAACCTTTTTTGGCAGCGGCTAAATAAGTGGCTGGCAAATAACCTTTGCGTACACCTTTGGCGAGGGTATAAACAAACATCGCCGAACCAGAAGATTCAAAATAATTGCCTTTGCGAGTACCTTGGGTTGTCATCTGATACCATACGCCAGATTTTGGGTCTTGGTATTTGACCAAAGCAGGAGCAAGGCGTTGCAGATATTTAATCAAATTGGCTCTTTCAGGGTGGTTTTCGGGGAAATAATCAAGCACATCGACCAAAGCCATGGCGTACCAGCCAATCGCACGACTCCAAAAATGTGGCGAAAGTCCAGTTTTTTTATCAGCCCATTTTTGTTCTTTGCTTTCGTCGTATCCATGATAAACCAATCCAGTTTTGGCATCAACGGCATATTTTTCAATCAATGCAAATTGCTTGGCAATATCATTGAAATGTTCTGGTTTATTGAAAATCTTGCTGTATTCTGCCGCAAAAGGCTCGCACATGAAAAGCCCATCAAGCCACATTTGGAATGGATAACGTTTTTTGTGCCAATAGCCCCCTTCGTTGGTTTTTGGTTGATTTTCGATTTGTTTCCAAAGTAAATCGGCTGCTTTTGCGTATTTCTCTTTATCGGGTTGAGATTGTTGGGCAAGCATCAATAAAGCACGACCTGTTGGCACATTATCAAGATTGAAATCATCATATTTGTAAGTACGAATACTGCCATCTTTCTGCACATAACGGTCTAAATCATGGCGGATATATTCAAAATATTTGCCATCTCCCGTGCGATACCACACTTTTTCGAGAGCTTTTAGCATTAAACC
>NZ_LXHX01000088.1:0-10890 GCF_001649495.1 Emticicia sp. MM
GAGGGTATTTGCCGTACCCAAGTCAATCGCGATGTCACTCGTGAGGAAGTTAAACAATCCAGCCATTTTAAAGCTTTAATGGGTTTATAATTTTAATTTGGTCGCAAATTTACAACTATTATTTGCAAAATATTTCTAAAAAGTTGAAAAAGTATTGAAAAACAGAAAAGTATGCTCTTTTGAGGTGCAGGTTTTTCAAGTATGCGTCGATTTTTTAATAAAATAGGTACTTTATAAGCATATTTACTTATCAAACACCTGTTTTTATAACAAAAAAAGCATTGTTGTTATTGTTCAAGAAATACTTGTTTTTGTAATATTGTTCATAAAATCTCGGTTTTATGTCATGCTTAAGGGCGAAGTAATTCGTTAAACGAAAAAAATACTATCTTTGCTACTCGACACATTATACTAACCAGAGAAAAGAGCAGGAACATAAATCATAGAACATGGGAGTTCGTTCGATACTTAGTAAACCCATAGCAGCGTATGTGGTTGCACAGCAAAAGAAGTGGATGGCTCGTTCGGCAGAAGTACAAGCCGAATGGAGAGAAAAATTAGTAAGCCAAGCTGCTCAAACAGTTTTCGGTCGTGACCATCATTTCAAAGACATTCATTCGTATGATGATTTCAAACAGGCCGTTCCGATTCGTGATTACGAAGACCTTAAACCCTATATCAAGCGAGTAACCGAAGGTGAAGAAAATATACTTTGGAATGGGAAACCGCTTTATTTTGCCAAAACTTCGGGTACTACTTCAGGTACAAAGTATATTCCAATTTCGAAAGATTCTATTGATAATCATATCAGTTCGGCACGAAATGCCCTCTTGAATTATATTCACGAAACAGGTAATTCTAAATTTTTAGATAATAAGCTCATTTTTCTTTCAGGAAGTCCAGAAATGACCGAAAAAGCAGGTATTAAAACTGGTCGTTTGTCGGGAATTTCTACGCACCACGTTCCTGCTTATTTACAAGCTAATCGTTTACCCTCTTACGAAACAAATTGTATTGAAGACTGGGAAACGAAATTGGAAAAAATCATTGATGAAACCATCAATCAACCTATGAGCCTTATTTCGGGCATTCCACCATGGGTGCAGATGTATTTCGACCGTATTCAGGCTCGTACGGGTAAAAAGATTAAAGATGTTTTTCCAACATTCGATTTATTCGTTTATGGGGGCGTAAACTTCGAACCATATCGTGCGAAACTATTCGAATCTATCGGAAAGAAAATCGATTCGGTTGAGCTATTTCCTGCTTCAGAAGGATTTTTTGCTTACCAAGATAAGCAAAACAACGAAGGAATGTTGTTATTGCTTAATACTGGTATTTTCTATGAGTTTATTCCCGCAGAAGAGTTTTTCAATGAAAAGCCTACTCGTTTGAGCATCGAACAAGTAGAATTGGGTAAAAATTATGCTCTTATTGTGAATAATAATGCTGGACTTTGGGGATATTCGATTGGGGATACAGTGAAATTCGTTTCGTTGAATCCTTATAGAGTTATTGTTTCGGGAAGAATCAAACACTATATTTCTGCTTTTGGCGAACACGTTATTGGTGAGGAGGTGGAGAAAGCCATGAAATATGCCTGTGAACGCCAACCAGAAGTAGAGATTGTGGAATTTACAGTCGCACCAATGGTTACACCTGCCGAAGGTTTGCCTTATCATGAATGGCTTATTGAATTTGCCGTACCACCAAGAGATATAGAGCAGTTCAATAACGATTTAGATAAGCGAATGACCGAACTGAATGTGTACTATGATGACCTAATTACAGGAAGTATTCTTCGTAAATTGGTCATTACATCTCTCCATAAAAATGCATTTATAGACTATATGCGTTCACAAGGAAAATTAGGTGGACAAAACAAGGTTCCGCGTCTATCAAACGACCGTAAGATTGCAGATGCCCTTCATAAAGCATAAATTAAGTGTAGAGACAAGGCATACCTTGTCTCTAATACTAGATTAAAAAAATAATTCGGCACTTATAATTCATAACTCATAATTAATATCCTCCATCTATCAAATACTAAACTTACTTTTCTGTATATACATATATTTTTGTAAACAGAAATAAAATAATAAACTATAACCGTATATGTTACAATTTTTGAAATATGTTTTTGCAACGATTGTCGGCATCTTTCTTTTCACAGTTCTTAGCTTCTTTTTGTTACTAGGAATCGGAAGTTTGATGTCGAGTTCTGACACTAAAACTGAAGTTGCTGCAAATTCAGTACTTAAACTCGATTTGAATCAAGTAATCCGTGAAAACGCTCCAGAAGAAGACCCACTGAATGATATTTTATCGGGCGGAAATTCACCGGGCCAAGTAAGTTTGCCACAAATCAAAGAAGCTTTGGCTAATGCAAAAATCGACCCGAACATTAAGGGAATTTATTTAAAAGCTGAAAACCCGATGGCAGGTTTTGCTACTTTGAAAGAGGTGAGAGAATATTTGTTAGATTTTAAGAAGTCAAATAAGTTTATTTACTCTTATGCTGAAACCATGACTGAAGGTGGCATTTATTTAGCTTCAGTAGCAGATAAAAGCTATATAACTCCAGCTGGAGGCGTAGATTTTAATGGTTTGAGTGCCAACTATACTTTCATGAAAGGCCTTTTTGAGAAAATTGGTGTAAAACCCGAAATTTTCCGTGTGGGTGAATATAAAAGTGCAGTAGAGCCATTTTTCTTGACAAAAATGAGTGATGCAAATCGCGAGCAAACGCAATCGTTCATCTCAGATATCGCTAATAATTTTTACGGAGATATTGCATCAGCACGTAAGCTTTCTTTGGAAGAAGTAAATACAATTCTCAATAAAGCCTTGATTCAAGAGCCATCAGATGCAGTGAAGTACAAAATTCTAACAAACACTGGCTATTGGGATGAATTCGAAACCGCACTTCGCCACGAATTAGGTTCTGAAAAAGATAAAAAGATAGAATACATAACTTTAAATAAATACCTCAAAGCCGATAAATTGGTAAAAGAAGGTAGTAACTCAAACCGTATTGCAGTAATTGTCGGTGAAGGAGATATTCTTTCGGGCGAAAGTCAAGATGGTACAATTGGCTCGGAAACTATCGTAAAAGAATTGCAAAAAGCCCGAAAAGATAGTAAAATCAAAGCGATTGTATTACGTATCAATTCAGGTGGTGGAAGTGCCTTGGCTTCTGATGTGATGTGGAGAGAAGTAGAATTGACTAAAAAAGTAAAACCAGTCATTGCTTCAATGGGCGATTATGCTGCTTCGGGAGGGTATTACATGGCAATGGGTTGCGATACCATTGTGGCTCAGCCAACTACACTCACAGGCTCGATTGGTATTTTTGGGGTGATGTTTAATGTGGAGAAGTTGATGAACGAAAAGTTAGGTGTAACGTTTGATGGCGTGAAATCTCACGAATATGCCAATTTCCCATCTGCTACTCGCACAATGACTGATGCAGAGAAAAATATGATTCAAAATGGGGTGAATAAAGGTTACGAAAGCTTTACTTCTAAAGCTGCCAAAGGCCGCCACATGAGTGTAGAGAAATTGAAAAGTCTTGCAAGTGGTCGTGTTTGGACAGGCTCACAAGGCAAAGCCAACGGATTGGTGGATATTTTGGGTGGTATTGATGTGGCTATTAAAGTAGCAGCACAAAAAGCTAAACTAAAAGAGGGCGATTATAGAGTAAAATATCTTCCAATACAAAAATCAAGTATTGAGACACTCATCGAAAAATTTGGTAATGACCAAGAAGATGCAAAACTTAAAGCGTATTTAGGCGATTTTGCTCCGTATGCCAAGCAACTCAAAAATCTTCAAAGCATGGATAAAATTCAAGCCAGAATGCCATTTGAGTTAGAGATAAAGTAAGACTTCAAATAAATAATCACCGAAAGGAGAAAGAAATTGAGTACCTTTGTGCTAAATTCTTTCTCCTTTTTGATTTTGTAGGACAGGTTTCTAAGCTGTCTTCATGCAAGAATCAGTAAAAAAGGTGATATGTTAGTAATATGAAAACTCCAAAATTAATAGAAGCGAAGTTTGTTACGAGTGCCGCCGACTATCGAAAATGTCCGCCGCCAACCAAACCCGAATATGCCTTCATTGGCCGTTCGAACGTTGGGAAATCTTCGTTAATAAATATGCTGGCGGGTAATAAAAACCTAGCCAAAACCTCACAAGTTCCTGGGAAAACGCAACTTATTAATCACTTCGAGATTAATAAAAAGTACTATATTGTTGATTTGCCAGGCTATGGATTTGCCAAAGCTCCTAAAAACGAACGAGAAAAATGGGGCGATATGATTGGAAATTATTTAGCTAATCGAGAAAGCCTTGTTTGTGTGTTTGTGTTGATTGATATTCGCCACGAACCACAAAGAGTTGACTTAGAATTTCTCGATTTCTTGGGTGAGCGTGATGTACCTTTTTGTCTAATTTTTACGAAAGCGGATAAAGTAGGAGGGCTTACTGCGGAGAAAAACGTTGAGTTATTTAAAAAAACGATGCTATTGAGCTGGACGAAAATTCCTCAATATTTCATTACTTCATCGGAAAGACGTCTTGGGCGTGATGAAATATTGCAAGCAATCGAAGAGATGAATCTGTCTTTTACGAAATAATTTGTACTTTTGCACCGTTATAAATAACGCCGAAAGAAATTAAAGAAATATCGTTGAATGTCGTTGATTGACAAACAACTAAACAAAAACAATATAATTTATCAAATGGAATTATTAAGAGATATTGCCCACATTTCAGGTAAAAGCGGTTTGTATAGAATTTTGAAACCCGGACGTGGTGGGGTGATTGTTGAAACACTCGATGACAAAAAGCAAAAAGAAATGGTAAGTTCAAATGCTCGTGTATCGGTATTGAAAGACATTTCTATTTATACTGAAGACCCAAATACGTCAATTCCTTTAAGTGATATTTTCTTGAAGGCTCGTGAAATTCACGGAGAGAAAGTTGATTTCGACTTCAAAAATGCTTCAAATACTCAAGTTTTTGACCTTTTTGGTGCAATTATGCCTGAGTTCGACCGTGAGCGTGTATATGCTTCAGATGTGAAAAAAATCATTACTTGGTATAATATTCTTTCGGCTACCATGCCAGAATTATTTGTGCCATCGGCTGAAACTGCTGAAGAAGCAAAAGCATAATTCTTGAAATAAGATATTTTGAAAGCCCATCATTGCTGATGGGCTTTCTTGTTATATAACTATTTTTATATCCTCATTTAGGCGATTTTAATCGCTGTTTATTTCAACACAACCGTCTTCCCAGTTTTTGATGATTTCACGGCAGCATCTAAAATTTCCATCGCTACCATGTTTATCTTTAAAGAACCCAAATCGTTTTCTGATTTTACTTTACCACGTGCCACCGCAGCAAAGTAAGTAAAAGCATCGTTCATGGGTGTTTCGAGAGGTGTTACGGCAATTTTTTCTTCGGGAAGTGCATTTCTATCGCCTTTTCTGATTGTCATTTGAGGCGATTTATCGGCAAAAATATAGCCTGTTTTTCCATAAACTTCAATGTCTTTTCTATCAAAAGGCCAATTCCAAGAACCTTGAAAAATTCCTTGAGCTTTAGGGTAAGTTACCACAATCGTCGCTTCATCGTCAACGTTTGGATATATTTCTGGTTTAATAGTTTGTGTAATGGCTGTCACAGAAGTAGGTCTTTCACCCTTCATAAGCCAAGCCATAATATCCGCACCATAACAACCAAAATCAATAATTGCTCCACCGCCGTTTTTTATGGGGTCAGTAAGCCAACTAAAAAATTCATTGCTAACCCCAATCTCTTTGGGCCCACGATGTCCATCATGAATAACCACTTTTCTTATATCCCCAATAGCATTTTGCTCATGAATCATTCGAAAAGTCTGATGATTGCTGGCGTACCAAGTAGTTTCATAGTTAGTTAATAATTGAATATGGTGTTTATTGGCCAAGGCTTCCATTTCTTTAGCATGGGCAAAGTTTACAGCAAGCGGTTTTTCAACCATTACATGTATGCCTTTGGGAGCACATTTTTGTACGGTTTCGAGGTGCTCAATGATACTTCTAAAATCACAAACCGCTTCGGGTTTGGCTTTGGTTATCATTTCTTCGAGGCTCGAAAACCAAAGACTTTCGGGCAAATTATACTTCTTCAATAATCTTAAGGCCAATTCTTTATTGGGTTCGGCAAAACCTACAATTTCTACTCCTGCTCGATTAGGATTGTGTAAGATTTGATAAACGTGGTCGTGGGTCATGCCTACGATTCCCATTTTTACGTTTTTTTCTTGTGCGAATACAACAGATAGGCTTAGAAATAAGCCCCAAAAAAGAAGTTTTTTCATTAGTTTGTAAGGTTGAGTTTATCAAATTTAACCAAAAACCACATCGAAGACTATTTTTTCAGAAAAGTTTTCACCAGAAAACCTATTTTTGCGTTATTGTTTCAAATAAACAAAAACTATCGACCGTGGTCGGTGGTCTAGCGACTATCACATGTCAATAAAAATTCAAAATCTAAGTAAAGTTTATGGCACCCAACGTGCCGTTGATGATATATCTTTCGAAGTTGCCAAGGGCGAAATCGTTGGCTTTTTGGGCCCCAATGGTGCAGGAAAATCTACGACGATGAAAATCCTTACGGGCTATCTACCTGCCACCGATGGTTCGGCTGTGGTTAATGGTTTCGATGTAAAAATATCGCCCATGGAAGTAAAAAAGAGCATTGGATATTTGCCTGAGCATAATCCACTTTATTTGGATATGTATGTGCGTGAATTTCTTGAATTTGTGGGTTCGCTTTATGGTTTAAGAGGTAAAACTTTAGAAATTAAAGTAGCCGAAACCATCAAAATGGTGGGTTTAGATTTAGAAAAACATAAAAAAATTAGTCAATTATCTAAAGGCTATCGCCAACGTGTGGGTTTAGCACAAGCTCTTATTCATAACCCAGATGTGCTAATTCTAGATGAGCCTACTACTGGTCTTGACCCCAATCAATTGGTAGAAATTCGAGAATTGATAAAATCGGTTGGGCGAAATAAAACAGTTATTTTTAGCACCCATATTATGCAGGAAGTAGAAGCTATCTGCGACCGCGTAGTGATTATTAATCGAGGAAAAATTGTAGCTAATGGTACCCTTTCCGAACTCAAACAAGGCGGAAAAGGTATTGAGGAAGTTTTTCGTGAACTAACAGCGTAACGCAACTTTCAAATTTGTGTTACAAAAAATATAAGACATGCTCGAAATTTGTAGTTTTTCTTTAGAATCTTGCCTAACTGCTCAAAATGCAGGTGCTGGCCGTGTAGAATTATGTGGTGGGATGTTTGAGGGGGGTACAACTCCATCGGCTGGATTGATTCGTTTGGCACGTAAGCATCTTCATGTCAAACTCTATGTAATGATTCGCCCGAGAGGAGGCGATTTTTGTTACTCCGATGCTGAATTTGCCGTTATGAAAGAAGATATTCAAACGGCGAAAGATTTAGGGGCTGATGGCGTAGTTTTCGGAATTTTAAATCCTGATGGAAGCATTGACCAAATACGTACTTCAGAATTAGTTCGTTTAGCGGCACCTTTAAAAGTAACTTTTCACCGAGCATTCGATGTGGCTAATAACCCCATTCAAGCATTAGAAGATATTATAGCGTGTGGTTGTGAAAGAATTTTGACTTCGGGCCAAAAAAACACTGCCATCGAAGGAATTGATTTGCTTAAAACTTTGGTTGAAAAATCTCAAAATCGTATTGAAATTATGGCTGGAAGTGGAGTTTCTGCTCAAAATGCCCAACAATTTTTATCAGTTGGTGTGCGTGCACTACACATGACAGGCAAGGGGATTCAAGAAAGTAAAATGATTTTCCGAAAACCCGATGTGAGTATGGCTAGTGCGGCATTAAGCAATGAATTTGAAATTTATGAAGCAGATTTTGAGAAATGCAAGGCAGTAGCTGCATTGCTACCTGCCTAAACATTTCAAAGTGTTGTGTGGAATACGTTACCCTTAAAATAGCTTTTTCATAAAATTTGTGTATAATACACTTAATGGCAATGAACTGGATGTAAGCGATTAACTTAATTCATCGGCACTTGGGCCGTAACTTCCAGGAATCGGAATATCTAAAAGGCGTAAGAAAACTCCTAATTGAGCACGGTGGTGAATTGTTTGGCTCAAGGCATTGCGTATGGTTTCAGCCTTCGTGATATCCATGTAAATCTGGTCACCCGCACGAAGTACCCAAGATTCTGATAATTTACTTTCATTTTCAGGAACCAATACCGAACGACCATCAGCAAAGCATTCTTCAAAATAAGCCAATAATTCAGCTCTATTGTTGATTACCTTTGGTTCGTAAGGAGTTTGGGCAAAATCCAATTCATCAGTCGTAATACCATAGGTAATCCAAGTAGGTAATTCTGCAATGTGTGTAGCTAATTGACGAATCGTCATACTTTTTGGGTGTGGCTGCCAATCTAATTTGTCATCTGGAACAATCGACAAAAACTTACGAGTAGTAGCCGATTCTTGTTCTAATTCTTGGAGGTACATTGCAATAAGTGACATATTTTTTTGAAGTTTTTGGTTAACAATACAAAGAAAATATGTCCTACTGACAACCCTATGTCAGTGTGTTTAGAAGAATTTTTTCGCAAACAAAAAATTAATAATTCACCGGAATCTGAGGCATATATTCACTCACTTCAATGTGGTCAGTTTTCTTGAAAGGCTTGTAAGTATCTTCAATTTTCGACATTCTTGAAACATTAAAATCACGGTATCCATTGCGTTTGTGGCACCACGCAATTAAATGCCATCCGAAAGCATAAAAAATGAGCCCGATTGGCTCAGCTTGTCGGTGGCTAGATTCATCTTTGTTATTGCGATACGAAAAAGAAATAATGGTCTTTGAGGCAATGGTATGTTGTAGAATCGAAAGGTGTTCGTAATCTTGCGTAAGTCGTTCAGGTACTTGATATTTGATATTATTGGTTAGAAACTCGGCTTTTTCTTTTTGTTGAGAAGGTAAAATCGACTTTATTTTGTTGAGTGCGTTAGTGTAATGTTTTTGAATAGATTTATCAGTAAAGCCATAAACCAACGATTCGGTTAATAAAAGGGCATTGGCTTCTTCAGTAGATAAAGCAATCGGTGGAAGAAAATAACCCTGCATTACAAAGTATCCTTTGTTGGGTTCGAAACTCAGTGGAATCCCTGATTCGCACAAAGCTTTTAAATCTCGATAGACTGTTCGAACACTGATTTTAAATTTTTCAGCAATCTTCTCAGCCGAAACATATTTTCTTGATTGTAATAAGGTTAAAATTCCAAAGAGGCGGTCGATACGGTTCATTTTTGTAGTACTTTTTCATAATTTTCTCACTCTTCAAATATACGTTTGTTTCCGAAAAGATACAATTGTAGGTAATAATAAGGCAGGCAAACGATACTTGACTCTTTGTCCGAAGGCGTACTTGACTTGTCCGTTTTCGGACAATTTTATTTTTGCGTTAAGAGTAAAATTATTGATAATCAATTAGTTATGTTTATGGCATAAGTTTTGGCATATAGGTATTGCTGTTTAATTTAGGGTTTGGACAGTAATACACAAAATTATGAAAAAGCTTTTTGCCTGACGATTAAATTAATAAACTAAAAGATTGAAGTATCAATTTGATAGTCAAAATTTCAAGAAAAAAATATCGTCCATGCAACTTTTATGAAAAAAGATTGTCGTTTCCGAAATTACTTTTTGTAACCTTTTCAAAGTAAGTAGGTATTCATAATTGCTTAATAAATGTTAAAAACAGTTTTGTTAACTTTTATTAATACCTACCAAACGACAATTACTGGTAGTTTTGTGCCCCAAGCACAGAACTATACAAAAACAACAATTATGAAAAAGCTATTTTTACTATTTCTGGTGCAGTTTTGCATCAGTGTACACTACTCGTTTGCCCAAGCAACAACACCCCGTTCGCTTCCTGCCAAACGTACAAACAAACCCGTAATTATTGATGGTAAACTGAATGACTTGGCTTGGCAAGATGCCGCCAAAGCTGATGATTACACTGAATTTCGACCTGTGATTGGCCGAAAAGAAGAAAAGGGAAATCATACCGAAACTTTTTTGATGTATGATGACGCTGGGATTTATTTTGGCGGCACTTGCTTCGAACGAAATGTAGATAGCATTGCGAAGGAATTGGCAGGACGAGATGGTTTCGGAATGAACGATTATATTGGTTTAATTTTCGATACTTATAATGACAAACTTAATGGTTTTGAGTATTTCGTTACACCACTCGGCGAACAGTGGGATGCCAAAATGACACCCAACCAGAATGATAATAATGGAGGCGAAGATTTTAGTTGGAATGCTGTCTGGAAAAGTGCCGTAGTGATTCATGACAAAGGCTGGAGTTTTGAAATGTTTTTGCCTTATTCGGCCATTCGTTTTAGCAAAGACAAAGTACAAAATTGGGGCTTGAATATTACCCGAAGAAGGCGAAAAACTGAACAACAATATACTTGGAATGCCATTAACCCCAATGTAAACGGCTTTTTGACACAAGAAGGACAATGGACTGGTATTTCTGATATTAAACCACCACTACGTTTGCAGCTGTTTCCGTATTTTTCGGTTTATGCAAATCATTTTCCGAGTAATACAGTAGAACAAAAAGATTGGACAAATCAGGTTTCGGGAGGATTAGATTTAAAGTTAGGTCTCAATCAGGCTTTTACACTCGATGCCACCTTAATTCCAGATTTTGGGCAGGTGCAAAGCGATAACAAAGTGTTGAATCTTACGCCTTTTGAGGTGAAATTCAACGAATATCGTTCTTTTTTTACGGAAGGTACTGA
>NZ_LXHX01000089.1:0-23416 GCF_001649495.1 Emticicia sp. MM
TCTTTTTTTACGGAAGGTACTGAGCTTTTCAACAAAGGGAATTTGTTTTATTCTCGCCGTATTGGTGGCACGCCTATTCATCTTTATGATGCTTATGACGATGTAAAATCAAATGAAACAATGTTGAAAAATCCTACAGAAGCAAAGTTAATTAATGCTTCTAAAATATCGGGGCGAACTAAAAATGGTTTAGGAGTTGGGGTTTTAAACGCCATCACGCAAGCTCAATATGCTACTATTGAGAATATCGAAACTGGTGAAATTCGTAAGTTTCAAACCAATCCTACTACGAATTATAATCTTTTCGTACTTGACCAAACTTTCAAGCATAATTCGAGTGTAAGTTTTATCAATACTAATGTTACAAGAGGTGGAAATGATTATAATGCTAATGTAAGTGCCGCACTTTTTAGTTTTAATGATAAGAAAAACACTTATAATATTTCGGGAAATGCTTCGACGAGTTACCTGAAATATAAAACTCCCGATAGTGAAAATTCTTTAGGATATAGCCATACATTGAGTGTCGGTAAAACCAGTGGACGTTTTAATTTTAATGTTTCGCAATCGCTTACTGATACTAAGTATACCAGCAATGATTTGGGGTATTTTACCAATAATAACTTCATCAATCATAATTTTTATGTGGGCTACCGTTATACAGAGCCCAAAGGTTGGTATAACCGACTTTTCTTTAATATTAATGGAGGTTTGAGTAATTTATATGCTCCAATTGGTGATATAAAAAGTAAATACCAAAATGCTCGTATCAACTTCAACCTGAATGCCCAAACGAAGAAATTGATTTGGTTTGGTATGTTTGCCAACTTTAATCCAGCTCAGAATGATTTCTATGAGCCTCGTACCATGGGACATGTGTATAAACGTGGAAAAAGTGTGGCGTTTGGTAGTTGGATAGAAACAAATGCGGCCAAGAAGTACTCAGTAAGTGCAGAGTTTTTTGAGCGTATTTTCTTGAATTTTTACAACCTAAGCGGAACAGATATTTCATTGAGTCAGAAATATCGTTTCAATAGTAAGTTTTCGATCGAACACCAAATTGGCTTCATGCCTCGTCCAAGAAGTTTAGGGTATACAACAACATTGAGCGAAAATGATATTCTATTTGCCGTTAGAAAGGTAAGCACTGTCGATAATGTATTGAATCTTAAGTATAGTTTTACCAATAAAATGGGACTAACATTTAGAGCCCGACATTACGTAAGTGTAGTAGATAACAAAGAGTTTTATTCGCTCAATAAAGATGGCTCTTTAAGTACCAAAACGGGCTTGACAGAAAAGTATAACCGAAATGTAAATTACTTTAATATTGACATGGTTTATACTTGGCAGTTTGCCCCCGGAAGTTTCTTGAATGTAGTTTGGAAAGATGCGGGCTTTATGAGTTCAGATATTGCCAATACACGTTACTTTGAAAACTTCCAAAATACCTTACAAAGCGATCAGAATAATAATTTATCAATAAAAGTCATCTATTTTCTCGATTATTTGCAGTTGAAGCAAAAGATGTAGATGGCAATAGACCAGTAAACAAAACCAATGATTCAACTACGAAATATTTCTAAGTATTATCCCGCAGGATTTGGCAAAACATATGTGCTAAGAAACATTAATCTTGATATCAATCAAGGAGAATTTGTTTCAATCATGGGGCCTTCAGGGTCGGGAAAATCAACCCTTCTTCATATCTTAGGATTACTCGAAGAAGCCTCAGAAGGAGAATATTTATTAGAAGAAACATCGGTTCAGAAGCTTTCCGAAAAGAAACGCACCGAGCTACATCGTAGTAGCATTGGTTTTGTTTTTCAGGCCTATCATTTAATTGATGAACTTACAGTGTATGAAAACATCGAAACACCACTTCTTTATAAAGGGCAGTCTTCGTCAGAGCGTAAAAGCCGAGTGGCTGATGTACTCGACCGCTTTAATATCGTAGCAAAAAAAGACCTTTTCCCGTCGCAACTTTCGGGTGGGCAGCAACAACTTGTGGGTATTGCCAGAGCAATTGTTGCCGAACCTAAAATTATCTTTGCCGATGAGCCAACTGGAAATCTTCACTCTGAGCAAGCTCAACAAATTATGGAGTTATTTCGTGAATTGAACCAAAAAGATGGGGTAACTATCGTACAAGTAACCCATTCCGAAGTTAATGCCGAATATGGAAATAGAATTATAAGATTAAAAGATGGTTGGATAGATGCACCTTAATCTTAGGAGGAGAATTGCAATCTTTTTTTGATGAACGCTTATAATTTCTAGTATTTATGAAAAATATTTTATTAAAAACTTCGCTAATTAGTATACTTTTATTTGCCCAATGTAGCTTTGAAAACTTGGTATTTGGGCAGGCACTTTCACTAAAAGAATGTGTAGATATTGCCATAAAAAATAATCTTACGTATCGAGAGAGTCAGATTTTGGGCGAAAGTGCCCATGTAGAACTTACTCGTGCTAAATCGTCGATGTATCCACAAATTGGTTTTGGTACAGGGCAAGATGTGCGAGTTGGCCGCAGTATTGACCGTTTTACAAACTCCTACATTGAGCAAGTTTACACCACAAACTTTTTTACTTTACAAGCGTCTATGTTGCTTTATAATGGGTTTCAGATAAAAAACCAAGTTCGTCAAAATGAATTATTACGTGATGCCGGAGCCAAAAATATTGAAGCCGTAAAAAACCGCACCATCATTGGGGTGCTTCAAGCGTATTTGCAAGTATTAGCAACACAAGAATTATTGGAAGTAAGCAAAAATCAAGTTGAAACTGCCAAAGCTCAGGTCGAACGAGTAAACAAGCAAGTTACAGCAGGCGTAGTGGGACAGACTGAACTTTTTCAAGTACAATCACAATTAGTGAATGATGAATTTGCGTTGGTTACTGCCCAAAACAACAATAAATCAGCTAAGCTAACACTTTTTCAATTAATGAATCAACCACCCAATAGCATTGCTACTTTTGAAGCCCTCAAAGACGATGCTTTGGTGTATAATGTTGATTTACAGGGCATTGAAAATATATTCGAACAAGCAGCCAATAATTTTCCTGAGATTAAAGCAGGCGAACTCCGCTTAAAAAGTTTCGATAGTCAGTTAAAAGCAACTCAAGCAAATAATCTTCCGCAAGTAAGTTTATCGGGTGGCTATGGCACTTTTTATTCCTCATCAAATAAATCAGAAAACTACTTTACCCAACTCAATGGCACTCGCAGTGGTTCGTTAAGTTTAAATGTCAGTATTCCAATTTTGGGCCGCTTACAAAACGCTCCACGTGTATCAGCGGTAAAGGTGCAAAAGCAGTTGAGCCAAAATCAATTAAATATTGTTAAGTTACAGCTTCGTCAGGCAATTGAGCAATCTCATCAATTACTTTCAGCAGCTTCTGAGCGTTATAAAGTAGCCACCAATCAAGTAAGTATTTTGGAGCAAAATATCAAGGCTGTAGAAAGCCGAATCAATGCAGGAACAGTTAATTATTTAGAATACATGCTGGCAAAAACTAACTTTGATAGAGCGAAATCAAACCTCGTTCAAGCCAAATATGAGTTTTTATTACAAAAGAAAATCCTAGACTTCTATCGCAACGGCGAATGGAGAATTGAGTAGTTTTACAGTTCACAGAATGTTTCCTCAAACATTCTGTGAACTACTTTCTAACATTACCTAAAAATTAAATTTTTCGTAGAAAATTGCCGATTTGAAATATTTTCCGTAATTTTGTTCGGCAAATAAGTAAACGAAATTATTTGCTATGTTAGACTCTTCAAAGTTGCTTTACGAAGCACTCACCTACGACGACGTTCTGCTCGTTCCAGCTTACTCAGAGGTACTTCCACGAGATACGCAAACTAAAACATTTTTAACTAAGAATATTCAATTAAACATTCCACTTATTTCGGCGGCAATGGATACCGTTACCGAATTCGAAATGGCAGTGGCAATGGCACAAGAGGGTGGTATTGGATTTATTCACAAAAACATGACCATCCAGCAGCAAGCTGAGCAGGTGCGTAAAGTAAAACGCTCAGAAAGCGGCATGATTATCGACCCAGTTACACTTCCAGAAACTGCAACCGTTGGCGATGCCCTTCGTAGCATGAAAGAGTTTAAGATTGGCGGTATTCCAATTATTGATGAAAACAATAAGTTAAAAGGTATCATCACTAATCGTGATTTGCGTTTCCAAACTGACCAAAATAAGTCGATTACTGAGGTAATGACCAAAGATAATCTGATTGTTGGCCACGAAGGAGCCGGTTTGGCTGAAGCAGAGGAAATTTTACGTAATTATAAAATCGAAAAACTTCCGATTGTAGATAAAGAAAACCGAATCATTGGTTTGATTACGTACCGAGATATTTTAAAGAAAAAAGACCGCCCGAATGCTGCTAAAGATAGTTGGGGTCGTTTAATTGCAGGTGCTGCCGTTGGCGTAACGCCAGATATTGAAGCTCGTGTAGAAGCCTTGATTAAAGCGGGCGTAGATGTGGTAAGTATTGATACCGCACACGGCCATTCAAAAGGGGTAATAGATACTCTCAAACGTATCAAAGCGGCTTTCCCAAAAATTGATGTTATCGTAGGAAATATTGCTACTTACGATGCTGCCGAGGCACTTTCTAAAGCAGGTGCCGATGCTATTAAAGTTGGAGTAGGCCCAGGTAGTATTTGTACAACCCGTATTATTGCGGGTATTGGAATGCCGCAGCTTTCGGCTGTTTATGAATCTGCCAAAGCGGCTTCTAAATATGGTGTTCCAGTGATTGCCGATGGTGGTATTCGTTTCTCTGGCGATATCGTAAAAGCCATTGCAGCAGGAGCAAGCACAATCATGATTGGTTCGCTTTTAGCAGGAACTGAAGAAGCACCGGGTGAAATGGTTATTTATGAAGGACGTAAATTTAAAACCTATCGTGGAATGGGTTCATTAGAAGCTATGGAAGATGGTTCGAAAGACCGCTATTTCCAAGATGCAGAAGATGATATCAAGAAACTTGTTCCAGAAGGAATTGTAGGTCGTGTACCATTTAAAGGTCGTGCTGCTGAGATTATCTACCAAATGGTAGGCGGTTTGAAAGCTGGTATGGGCTATTGTGGTGCTGGCGATATCAAAGGACTCCAACAAGCTAAATTTGTGAAAATTACAGCTGCGGGTATTAAAGAAAGTCACCCTCACGATATTCAAATTACAAGAGAAGCTCCAAACTATTCGAGATAATTTTTTGTATAGTAATAGAACGCAGATTTTTACGATTACACCGATTCATTATGATTGTAGAATCATAGTTTATCAGCCGAAGTCATAGAAATCTGCGTTCTTTATTGATATTTCTTCATAAAGATTTAACGCATGAATCGAGTTCTTATTAC
The DNA here is from genome assembly GCF_001649495.1 of Emticicia sp. MM. Classification (NCBI taxonomy): domain Bacteria; kingdom Pseudomonadati; phylum Bacteroidota; class Cytophagia; order Cytophagales; family Leadbetterellaceae; genus Emticicia; species Emticicia sp. MM. The sequence continues at coordinate 5,391 of NZ_LXHX01000089.1, forward strand.
AGGTGCCAATGGCTTAGTAGGTAGTGCTACTACTCGCCGATTTGTAGAAGCGGGTTATCAGGTTTCTGCCTTGTGTCGTGCAGGAAGTGATTTGTCATTATTAGAGGATATTTTTTATAAAATCAGCATTATTGAAGGTGATGTTTTAGATATTTTTTCACTCGAAAAAGCACTCGAAAATCAAGACTTTGTCGTTCATACTGCCGCATTAGTTTCTTTTGCACCCAAAGACCGCAATCAGATGTTTAAGGTAAATGTGGAAGGAACTGCAAATGTGGTAAATATTTGTTTGGAGAAAAAAGTTAAGAAACTTTGTTACATAAGTTCGATTGCAGCATTGGGAAGGCCGACTTCTGCTTCAGAAAAAATCTATGGGGGCGTGATTGATGAAAAACAAAAATGGGAAGATTCTCCGCTGAACTCTAATTATGCAAAGTCGAAGTTTGAAGGCGAACTTGAAGTGTGGCGTGGAGAAGCCGAAGGGCTTGCGGTGTTGGTAGTAAATCCTTCTATTATTTTGGGTGAAGGAGATTGGCACAAAAGTAGCACGCAACTATTTAAGTATGTTTATGATGAGAACAAATATTATACCAACGGCAACTTCAACTATGTAGATGTAAAGGATGTAGTTGAGGCAATTTTCCAACTTACGAGCTCAAATATTCAAGGAGAACGCTTCATTCTCAACGGAGGAACACTCACATATCGTGAGTTTTTCAATAAAATAGCCGCTAATTTTGGTAAAAAAGCCCCTTCAAAGACTTTATCCCCGTTTGCAATTGAACTCCTTTGGCGTATAGAAGCTATAAGAGCATTCATCACAAAAAAGGCCCCACTTATTACAAAAGAAACTGCACATAACTCTCGCACGAAATTTGCTTATAAAAATGAGAAGATTCAGAAAGCCATTAATTTTAGCTTTACTCCCATTGATGAAACGATTAGTCGAGTAGTCAATTTTCTACAAAAGGAGAAATTACACAAAGGGTAAAAATCATTTGACTTTCACCAAAAGAACTTTTATTTACAGAAAACTATTGACATTTAATAAATAATATTTACATTTAATCGTTGTTTTTGTGAATTTTATTGAGTGGTAGCTATTACTGATTAATAGTATTTAGCAAACCTTTATGAGAAATACAACAATATTACCAATAAACGCTAAGGTCCAAAGGCTGGACTACTTGAACCTTTTGAGTGTAAAAAATTCTAGATGCAACACGAATTCAGTGACAGATTCGATGGTTTTGATGACGCAGATGTAAAAGCATCGGCCGAACGTTTTGAAGAAATGCTTAAAAGCAAAGAAGCAGTTTTCTTCGATGAGGAGACCTATGAACAATTGTCAGAATACTACTTGAATAATAGCAAGTGGGATATGGCGATGAAAGCATGCCGTATAGGGTTGCAGCAATACCCATATTCACTCGAACTTCTTCTTGATAAAGTACAGTTACATGCCAATTATGAGCAGTTTGATGAAGCGATGGAAGTTTTAGATTTGGCTGCAACTTTTAATCCAAATAATAATGAAATTACTTACATGAGGGGGATTATTTGTAATCTCATGGGTAATTATGAAGAAGCAGTTGAGTATTTTCGTGAGTCTCTTTTGCTATCGGATGAAAAAGAAACAGTTTATTTTCAACTTGCACAAACCTACCAAAATTGGCAAAAGTTTGAAGAGGCAGCACATTTTTATAAAAAAGCAATTAAACTTAAGTTTCAAGAAGAAGTAGCTTTTTATGAATTGGTTTTTTGTTTAGAGCAAGCCAATAAATTGGCTGAAAATATAGATTATTTCAAAGAACTTGTTGATAACGACCCTTATTCTCACTTTGCGTGGTTTGCATTAGGAATGTTGTATAGCCGTTTAGGTAAACATAAAGATGCAGCTTTTGCTTATGATTATGCTGTGACGGTAAAAGAGAATTTTGCTTCAGGTTGGTTCAATTTGGCCCATGCTTACATGAATCTCAATAACTTTATTGATGCCAAAGAATGTTATATCAATGTATTGAAATATGAAACGCCAACGGCAGAAGTATTCACCCATTTAGGTGCCGCTTACGAAAAACTTGAACAATACGACGAAGCTTATAAAAACTACCGAGAAGCAGCAAACTTAGATGAAGCATGGGATGATGCTTGGTTTGGTATGGGTTCGGCTTTATACGAACAGGAGAGGTGGTTAGAAAGTATTCACTTTACACAAAAAGCGATTAAACTCAATGAAGCTAATGCCGACTATTGGTTGCTTTTAGGAGATACTGAGTCGAAATTGGGTAATTTCCTTTCGAGTAATGAAGCATATACCCAAGCTATTGCAATAGACCCTCTGAATCCAGATATTTGGTTAAATTGGTCATTATTGTTTTTCGAACAAGGACAATACGGAAAAGCATTCGAGATTGTATATGATGGGATAAGCGAAATGCCAGATGATGCCGATTTATTTTATCGAGCAGCTGCTTATTTGATTTTTGATGGTAGCTATAACGAAGCCTATAAATATCTTGAAACTGGATTAATTTTGGACTATGATGCCCATACGCAGATTTATGATTTCTTCCCGAATTTAGATACTCAAAAGGCATTATTCAGAATCATTGAACAATATAAATAATAAGAAAATGGCTCGAACTAAATTCGAGCCATTTGATTTTTGAAGCCTCATTGATTGTAGGCAACTTCTTTTAATCTTTTTTTGGCGGAACTGTGCCCATCTTTATTAAAACTGCATCAGTTAGGTCATCTTTGCCATTATCTGCTGAATACAGCATGGTTATATTTGATTCACCACTGCTAGCATCCATATTTCTTCTAAATACAAATTTGTAACCTTTTTCGGCTGCTACTGCTTTGATTGCGGCATTGGTTTTCTCTCGAATATCGAAGAATTTATCTTGGGCTAATTTTTGTAACTCAGCCTGTGAATTTGCTTGAAAATCTTCAGCCTCCTTTTTTAAGTTTTGTACTTTTTTGAGTTTAGCATTAAGTGAATCGGTTGTAAGGTTGGTTACATCTTTCATCATTGCTTGATAGATGGCATATTCTTCTTGATAAACTTTAGCTTTTTGTTCTAATTTTGTTTCGAAAGAAACTCTTTTTGAGGCTAACTCTGCTTGCAGATTCTTTGTTTCCTTTAGGTTCTGTAAGATATAATCTTCATAAACATAAGCTAGTTTTATACCTTGTACGGCTGGCTTAGGAGATGTTTTGGTTGCAGGTTTTGACGCTTGAGAGAAGCCTAACTGGCTGAATAGTAATATAATAGCAACGAGTACTGTTTTTTTCATTTTTTAAATTTGGTGATATTTTAATCAAAAATACAGATTATTTCTTTCTAATAACACAAAAGAGTTGCAAAACCCTTTCATAAAAAACAATGGCACACCTTTAAAAGATGTGCCATTGTAGATTTATCATTATCTACGCCCGAAAACGTATTATAATTTAGATAAAATTTGCTCGCCCATGGCTTCTGTTCCTAGAATCATATCGGCTGGTGTATTTGCATCAGCAATATCTCTTGTACGGAAACCTGCTTTTAAAGTAGCATCTACTGCCGTAATAATTGCTTCAGATTCAGCTTTTAATCCAAACGAAATATCAAGCATTAATGCTGCTGATAAAACTGATGCCAAAGGATTGGCTACTCCTTTGCCAGTGATATCGTGTGCCGAACCGTGAATTGGTTCATAAACACCAGTACTATCGCCAACCGAAGCAGATGCTAACATTCCCATCGAACCTGCAATTTGAGAAGCTTCGTCAGTAAGAATATCACCAAAAAGGTTACCCGTTACTACCACATCAAATTTACGTGGGTCTTTGATAAGGAGCATGGCTGCGGCATCAACAAATTGGTGCTCGAGTTGTACTTCTGGGTAGTCTTTAGCTACTTCAAGCACCACCTCACGCCACAAACGGCTGCTTTCAAGAACGTTTGCTTTATCAACCGACATCAATCTTTTTCCACGAGTCATGGCAGCATCGAATGCTTTACGTGCGATACGCTCAACTTCGTATTTTGAATAAATCATGGTATCATAAGCAGTATTTCCTTCGTCGATACGCTCACGTTTTCCGAAGTAAACATCACCTGTTAGCTCACGGAAGAAAAGAATATCAGCTCCTTTCAAAAGCTCTGGCTTAATGCTTGAGGCTTCTAAAAGTTCATCAAAAAGTTTGATTGGGCGAAGGTTAGCATAAAGGCCTAATTCTTTACGCATTTTCAATAAACCTTGCTCTGGGCGAACCTTAGCCGAAGGGTCATTGTCGTATTTTGGGTGGCCCACTGCACCAAATAAAATGGCATCAGAGGCTTTCATTTTTACAAGTGTTTCTTCTGGAAGCGGGTCGCCAGTTGCTTCGATAGCAGCGTGACCAATAAGAGCTTCATCGTAAGTAAATTCATGGCCGAATTTCGCAGCGATTTTTTCTACTACTTTTTTACCTACGGCAGTTACTTCCTGTCCAATTCCGTCACCTGGGACGATTAAGATATGTTTTTTCATGATTTTATTTAATTTTTATCACTTAGAATACCACGGTTGGTAGTAATCAAAGGATAAATTTTATTCCATTTTAAAATAAATACTTTAATGGTATAAACTAATGATAAACTTTGATAAATTGAAATTAAATCAAATTCAACATCTTTTGAGTGGCTTTGATGGCCGAAACCGTTTGGTCTGAATCTAAACCTCGAGTTTTGAAAGTTTTACCATTGAATTCCCAACTGATAATTGTTTCACAAAGAGCATCGGTTTTTCCACCCGGAGGAATCCTTACGGCATAGTCAGTAAGAAATGGTAAATCGACCTGTTTTTTCTTATAAATCTTCTTCAAGGCATTCATAAAGGCATCGTACTGGCCATCGCCTTGAGCACTTTCTTCGAATACCTCTTCTTCGATTTTCACCATTAAGGTAGCCGAAGGGCGAAGGTTCTTCGAATGTGTCATTACGTAGTTTAGTACGTGTACTTTCTCAGCCACCATTTCACTATCCAATACGTCAGAGATAATATATGGGAGGTCTTCCTTCGTGACAACCTCTTTTCTATCACCTAATTCGATAATGCGTTGGGTAACTTTCTTTACCTCTTCAGGCGAAAGTGAAATACCTATTTCTTGTAGGTTTTTTTCGATATTGGCTTTACCAGATGTTTTCCCTAAAGCATACTTTCTTATACGTCCGAAACGCTCGGGCATTAAATCGTTGAAGTAAAGATTGTTTTTATTATCTCCATCGGCGTGAATTCCAGCAGTTTGTGTAAAAACATTTTCGCCAATAACTGGCTTATTTACTGGAATTCCAAAACCAGAAAACGATTCAACAACTTTACTAACGGTGTAGAGCGATTTTTCAACAACCCGTGTTTTTACTTCTGGCATGAAGTCGTTGATAACGGCTATCGTACTCGATAATGGAGCGTTGCCCGTACGCTCACCCATTCCATTAACGGTTAGGTGCAGGCCATGTACGCCTGCACGGATAGCCTCCATTACGTTTGCTACGCTTAGGTCATAATCATTATGAGCGTGAAAATCGAAATGTTGATTCGGATAACGCTCAACGATTGCCTTAATGTATTCGTAGGTTTCGTATGGGGTAAGTACGCCCAATGTATCAGGTAGCAAGATTCGCTTGATAGGTTGAGTACTCAGAAAATCGAAGAATTGAAAAACATATTCTCTCGAATTTCGCATACCATTACTCCAATCTTCTAAGTAAACATTGGCATCAATACCTTTCGATTGTGCCAAAGAAATCACTTGTTCGATTTCAGCGAAATGTTGCTCAGGTGTTTTCTTTAATTGGTGTATTAGATGGTTTAATGAGCCTTTTGTAAGCAAATTCATTACCTTGGCACCCGCTTGTAGCATCCAATTAACCGACGCTTCACCATCAACAAAAGTTAAAACTTCTACTTTATCGAGCAAATGATGTTCTTTTGCCCAATTTGTGATTTTCTGTACTGCCAATAATTCTCCTTCAGAGACACGAGCCGAAGCAACCTCGATTCTATCGACTTTTACTTCAGTAAGCAGCATCTGTGCGATGGCTAATTTTTCAGAAGCCGAAAAAGATACTCCGCTGGTTTGTTCGCCATCGCGGAGTGTTGTATCCATTATTTCAAGATTGCGTTTTGCTATTTGCTGTTGACTATTGGTGTCTTCTTTTGAAGCCATTTTCATAAGGATATATCATTTATGATAAGCAAAAGCCTTTAAAAATCAGCTAAAAGCCTAATTTAAAAGCTAATGGCTTTTTAGTAAAGACTCTTTTCTGCAAATGCAGCAATATCGGCCTTCATAGCTTGAAGATAATCAATATCATCATAGCCATTCATTAGGTTATTTTTCTTGTAACCGTTGATACTGAAACCTTCAGACTCGCCAGTTGCCAAAATAGTCACTTTTTGTTCTGGAAGGTTTACTTCAAGTTCAGTATTTGGGTCGGCTTCAATAGCAGAAAATATTTTATGTAAAAATTCTGGACTAACCTGTACTGGAAGAATACCAATATTAAGAGAGTTTCCTTTAAAAATATCAGCAAAGAAGCTTGAAATTACGCAACGAAAACCATAATCGTAGATAGCCCATGCAGCATGCTCACGGCTTGAACCACTACCAAAGTTACGACCACCTACAAGGATTTTGCCTGAATAAATAGGATTATTCAATACGAAATCAGCTTTTGGTGTATCATCAGCGTTATAACGCCAGTCTCTGAATAGGTTTTTATCAAAATCTACACGGCTCGTCGCTTTCAAGAAACGAGCAGGAATGATTTGGTCTGTATCCACATTTTCGATGGGCATCGGAACTGCGGTGCTTTTAAGTACTGTAAATTTATCGTATGCCATTTTTTAGAATATTTTTTACCACTTAGATACACAACCACATATTTAGTCTCTTACTGAAAACTTATACTTTAGTGTTCGTTAGTGGTGAACTTTAGAATTTGATTATAAAAGCTCTCTTGGGTCAGTAACTTTACCTGTTACAGCCGCCGCCGCAGCTACCAATGGAGAAGCTAAGAGTGTACGTGAGCCAGGCCCTTGACGACCTTCAAAGTTTCGGTTTGAAGTAGAAACGGCGTATTTTCCTGCAGGAATTTTATCGTCGTTCATAGCCAAACATGCCGAACACCCTGGTTGGCGAAGTGTGAAGCCAGCATCAGTAAGAATATCTAAGATACCTTCTTCTTTGATTTGGCTTTCAACAATATGCGAGCCCGGTACTAACCACGCTGTTACGTTATCGGCTTTCTTGCGGCCTTTCACGACCGACGCAAATGCACGGAAATCTTCGATACGACCGTTTGTACAGCTACCCAAGAAAACGTAGTCGATTGGTTTGCCGATGATTTGCTCATTTTCAGCAAAACCCATATAGCTCAACGATTTAGCATAAGAAGCGGCACCGTCTAATACTTCAGCAGCTGTAGGGATATTTTTCGAAATACCTGTTCCTAAACCAGGGTTTGTACCATAAGTAATCTGTGGCTCAATTTCAGAGGCATCGAAAGTATATTCGATATCGAAAGTAGCACCTTCGTCAGTTTTAAGTGTTTTCCAGTATGCCAATGCTTTATCCCATGCCTCGCCTTTTGGAGCTTGTTCACGGCCATTGATATAAGCAAAAGTAGTTTCGTCAGGAGCAACCATACCTCCTCTCGCACCCATTTCGATCGACATATTACAAACCGTCATACGACCTTCCATAGTCATATTTTCAAAAACTTCACCAGCATATTCACAGAAATAGCCAGTAGCACCCGCTGCCGAAAGTTTAGAGATAATGAAAAGCGTTACATCTTTTGGTAATACTCCTTTTCCTAATTTACCATTGATAGTTACACGCATTTTCTTTGGTTTTGGCTGCATGATACATTGCGAAGAAAGAACCATCTCTACTTCTGATGTACCGATACCAAAAGCAATTGCACCAAATGCACCATGAGTAGAAGTATGCGAGTCTCCACAAACGATTGTCATACCCGGAAGTGTAATACCATTTTCTGGCCCTACTACGTGTACGATACCATTTTTTTGATGACCTAAGCCCCAGTGCGAAATACCATATTTATTAGCATTGGTTTCGAGTGCTTTCAACTGATTTGCCGAAAGTGGGTCTTGTACTGGCAAGTGTTGGTTGATAGTTGGTGTATTGTGGTCAGCCGTAGCAAATGTACGGTTAGGGTAAAGTACACCGATTCCACGACTTTCGAGGCCTAAAAACGCAACCGGGCTTGTTACTTCGTGAATGAAGTGGCGGTCGATAAATAAAACATCGGGACCGTCTTCGATATTACGAACAACGTGTGCATCCCATACTTTGTCAAATAATGTTTTTGGTGCTGACATATTGATTTTAATTGTTTTAATGCGATTTTGTTTTTTGTTTTTTCGCCGTAGAGACAGGGCATTGCCCTGTCTCTACACGGGTGTCTCTATACAGGATTTAAATTATCGGTTTCCTCTCCAAACATTCTATCCTCTTTCCAATTTAAAGGATTATTAATAATATATTGGCTAATGGTATTAAATGCCTCGTCATCACGTATAATATTATCCCAAAAACGAGTTTGCCATTCAAAATTCATTAGTGGAAATGCCTTATGAATATGTTTAGTACAAATAGATTTATACGAACCAATAATTGATGAAATCGTGTTTTTACCTTGATTTCGAAATCGTTTTTGACCTATGGTTTTATTGGTTGAAATGTTTTCGTCGGTAGAGACAGGGCAATGCCCTGTCTCTACATATTGCCCTGTCTCTACGGGGTCGATGGGGTCAATTTTATCATTAGGCTTAATGATATTTTCATCCATACCATTTTTATTCAAAATCAAAATTCCATGAATATGATTAGGCATCACAATAAATTCACCCAATTCAATAAATGGAAAATGTTTGGGAATTTCATACCAAAAGCCCTGCACAATCGCACCAACGGTCGAAAGTCCCATTTTACCTTTTTCACACTCCCCTAAAAAATATTGTCGGTTTTTTGTACAAATCGTAATGAAATACGCCCCATTTGTGCCGTAATCCCAGTGGGGATGCCTTGCCGAAGGAATGCGATATTTTTTTTGAAATTTGTCCGCCATAGGTATGTGTGGAATAGGCGATACAAAATTGAGTATAATAACCTAATAATGATTAACGAAATACGACCAAAAAATAACGTTTTTGGTTTAATTGATTTTATTGGGCGTAAAACCGTATTTTTCTTTGAATGCTTTGATAAAATGCGAGACACTTTCGTAACCTATTTCGAGGCTAATCTCTGAAACATTCTTGGGTGAATTTTGAAGAAGAAAGTAAGCATACTCTAACCTTTTATTTTTAATCCATGCGGCTGGAGAAGTATGAAATTGTTGTTCGAAGTCTCGTTTAAATGCCGAGAGACTTCTGCCAGAAATCTGTGCCAGTTCGGCAATTGAGAGTGGCTTGAGATAGTAGTTTTCGAGAAAATAGGCTAAGTCTAACTTTTGCCCTTGGTAAATATTAAAGAGTGTTTGTCGAAATTGATGGGTAGGATCAAGCTCAATTAAATGAAGCATTAATTCATTGAATTTTAGCTTCAGAAATTGATTCATGAGTTTAGTACGTGTACTGAAAAACGGAATGAGTGAATCAACAAATTTATCGAAGTTTTCGCTGCTTTCTAAACTCAAAATTTGTTCGATTGCATTTTCGGTTAAATCTTCAAATAAACTAAGATTTTGCCCTACGAACTCTTTCAATAGTTTTTCGGGAAAGAAAAAAACCAAACTTCGGTAATTGACATCAATCGATTCATTCATTGAGTAACATCCACGTTGAAAAAATAAAATCTGACCTTTCTGTACGTGAATGTCTTGCGTAGGAGAAATAAACTTTTTTTCACCTTCGAGCACATAAATGATGGCGTGTTCTTCGAAAAATATTTCGTTTTTTGAAGGATAAATATTATTTCGATAAGCCACGAAAGTCATGTCTTGAATCTGCAATGATTCAAATTCTTTCGGACTTATAGAAGAAGGAACACGAAGCATATTTTATACATTAATTCTGTCTTAAAGATAATAGTATTTTAAATAAAAACCCTCTCGTTGGTGAGAGGGTTTTGTATATACTTCATCAATAAACCTTCTCATAATATTCTGTTGCCATTCGGTCGGCATCAAAGAAAGCATTTACATCATTCATACTTTGCAAAACCATTTTTTGCCATTGTTCTGGTTGATCATAATACATAGGTAAAATTTTATTTTCGAGCATATCAAGCATATTATGTATATCTACTCTGTCTCTTTCCCAATCAGGCGAGTGTGGAGCTTCTTCCACTACGAAAGCATTGTTTTCGTTGGCAAACTCACAAATCCAACCATCAAAAGTTGAAAAATTCAAAGAACCATTCATAGCAGCTGTCATGCCACTTGTGCCAGATGCCTCACGTGTGACAATAGGCGTATTTAGCCAAACATCGGAGCCATCTTTAATAAGTTTCGATATGCTAAGTTCATGGCCCGTAAGCACCGCCATATTTGGGTATAAATGGCTCAAATAATAAAGTTGATTGAAAATATTGATAGCCCCACCATCAAACGGATAAGGTTTGCCTGCCCAAATAAACTGTATAGGATATTTGGTGTTTTTCATTATTCTTTCAAAACGCTCACGGTCTCTGGTGAGTAAATCTGGGCGTTTGTAAGCTGCAAATCTTCTGGCCCAAATAATGGTGAAAACTTCTGGCTTGAATAATTTTCCAGCTTGGTCGGCTACCGTTTTGAAGAGTACTTCCTTTAGTTCCTTCTTACGTGAAACAATTGTTTCGATATCACCCTTTTTTCGAGCCGTATCTAAAATTGGGTCAGCCCAGTAGAGGTTATTTTGAGCATTGGTTACGTGCGTAATTTCGCAAATATCTTTGTATCCTCCCCACATTTTACGAGAAACCTCCCCGTGTAATTTTGAAACAGCATTGGCTTTTCGACTTAAACGCAAAGCTACCAAAGAGTGGTTGAAGATATTATCAGTAATACCCGTAATCTTACGCACTTCATTTAGCGGAACACCATCGAAGAAATTCAAGGATTCAAGCATATTAATGTCGTGTTTTTCATTACCAGCTTCTTCAGGTGTATGAGTAGTAAAAACCAAACGTTTCTTTATTTCTGAAACACTACCAAATTTTTTGTATAAATGAAATACCCCCGAAACTGCATGAGCTTCATTGAAATGATAAACATCGGGTTCGTAATTGATCTTATCTAAAAACTTGCAACCACCTAATCCTAAAATCATGCATTGTGCCACTTTAATAGAGGCATCGGCATCATAGAGTCGGTATGAAAGCGAACGAGCCCAAGTATCATTACCATCGGTATCTGTAGTAAGAAAAAACATAGGCACAGTACCAAAAGTTGTGGGTGGTAAGAAATAAGCCGCTACCCAAACCACTCGATTCTGAACATTGATTTGGAATTTTACGCCCGTATCTTGCAAGAAACTGTACATTTTCTCTCGAAACTGTACGTCCATACTATTATCGGTATTACGCACTTGGTCGTAGTAGCCATATTTCCACAAAATACCAATACCTACAAGGTTTTGTTTCAATTGGTATGCACTACGCATGTGCGAACCCGCCAAGAAGCCCAAACCACCTGAATAGGTCTTGAGAGCTTGGTCGATGGCAAACTCCATTGAAAAATAAACAGCTGATTTTTTAAACTTTGGGGCAAAGGAATAAGGATGAGCGAATTGCTCAGGTAGATTTTTCATTGTATCATAGGTTATATTTTCTATGACAAATGTAGATAATTTTCTGAATTAAACCTCAAAAAATCGGGCTTCGGCTTCGCTCAGCCACCGATTTTTTGTAATGCCAGCGAGCTATTATTGGTAATGTCAGCCAGTGATTTTTTGTAATGCCAGCGAGCGTTTTTTTGTAATATCAGCCAGTGATTATTGGTAATATCAGCCAGCAATTATTGAGAATGTCAGTCAGTGATTTTTTGTAATGTCAGTGAGTGATTTTTTGTAATTTCAGCCAGTGATTTTTAGTAATCCCAGCGAGCTATTATTGGGGATAACGGTAGCTGAGCGAAGCCGAAGCTACCATCTCACTTGTCCATCACCCACAACAACCCATTTTTCGGTTACGAGTTTTTCGAGAGCGAACGGGCCACGAGCATGTAATTTTTGCGTAGAAATGCCAATTTCTGCCCCTAAACCAAATTGCCCACCATCTGTGAAGCGAGTAGAAGCATTGTGGTAAACCGCGGCAGCATCTACTTCAGCCAAAAAGCGTTCGGCAAGTGTTTGATTATTTGTTAGAATAGCTTCCGAGTGGCGAGAAGAATAGGCTTGTATATGAGCTAATGCTTCATCGAAACCACTTACAGTTTTAATCGTAATTTTGTAGTCTAACCATTCACGGCCAAAATCCTCGGGCTGAGCGTGGTGTAGATTTTCGTAAGCAATTTTTTCAAAAACAGCATAAGATTTTTCATCGGCATAAACTCCCACATTCCACTTTTTGAAATCTTCCACCAACATTGGCAAAAATTGCTCGATAATCGCTTCATCTACGATTGCACAATCTAAAGAGTTACAAACCGACGGGCGAGAAACACGAGCATTAACGATAATTTCTTTGGCTTTTGATAAATCGGCATTTGATTCTACATATGTATGCACTACTCCCGCTCCAGTTTCGATGGTAGGAATTAATGAATTTTGTCGAACGTATTGAATGAGTGAATCCGAACCACGAGGAATAATAATATCAACAAAACGCGTAGCCTTGAGTAATTCCTCGGTAAATTTGCGGTCAGTTGGTAATAGCAATACAGCTTCATTGGCTACACCAAATTTCGCTAAAATTTGATGAATTAAACCAACCAAGCATTGATTTGAAAAATAAGCTTCTTTTCCACCCTTCAAAACACAAGCATTTCCTGAGCGTAAGCAAAGCGAGGCTACATCAATAGTTACGTTTGGTCGTGACTCATAAATAACGCCAACCACACCCATCGGAACGGCTATTTTCTTGATTTTTAAGCCATTTTCGAGGTTTCTTTCCAACAAAATTTCTCCTGTTGGATCTGGTAAAACAGCTACTTCTCTTAGTGAATCAGCTAAGCCTTGAATACGACTTTCGGTCAGTAACAGACGGTCGTATTTAGGGTCAGATTTATCCATTAAGTCTAAATCCTTCTGATTTTCGGCCATTATTAACTCTTTTGATTGCTCAACTAATCTTGCTAATTCATTGAGTAATTCGCTGCGTTGTGTATCAGATAGGCGGCGTACTGCTGACGAAGCCTGCTGGGTTTGGTGTAAAAGAGAAACGATTGAATCCATGATTTTTGGGAAGTCCAACAGCCCAGAGACAACAGTCGATGATACGTTATAGACTGTAACTATTTGCCATTGACTAAATTACTTTAATTAATCAAGCTAAAAACATTGCCTTGATTTTAATTTTTCGTAAAATTACGTTTTAAACAGCTACTATCATAAAAATAAAGTAGCCAATGAACCAAGAAAATGATAATTGTTTTAACAAATATCTAACAATCAATTATTTACATACCTGATAGACGACTGATTGTGGACTATTAAATTCAACTTTATTTTATGTTTAGCGAAAAAGACCTTAACCAGATTGCCGCCCGCGGGGCCAAAGTAGAAACGATTGAAGAGCAAATCGAGCATTTTAAAACTGGCTTCCCTTTTCTGAATGTTGTTAGAGCCGCCACGATTGATGATGGCATCATTCAGCTTGGCGATGAAAAAGCTAAACAATTAGCACAAGATTTCGACGACCAAATCTTTGGCAAAAAACTGCTCAAGTTTGTACCTGCCTCAGGTGCCGCGTCACGTATGTTTAAATCGCTTTTTGCGGCCTTAGAAGAAAACAAAATCGATAAATCGGCTAATGAAGTTTTAGAACGCCTCGAAGAATTTGCTTTTTACAAAAGTCTGATAAAAAGTATCGGAAGTGAGTCGGCTGACCACAAGACTGTTTTGAAATATTTACTTACACCCGATGGCCTCGACTATGGTAGCTTACCAAAAGGTCTGTTAGAATTTCATAAATACGATGGATTTACACGTACGCCTGCCGAAGAACATTTAGTTGAAGGAGCAAAATATGCTAATGCTGGTGGTAAAGTGAATCTTCATTTTACAGTTTCGCCTGAGCACAGAAGCAAATTTACTGCTTTAATTGATGCCGTTTTGGCCGATTATGAAGCAAAATATGATGTAAAATATGATATTAGTTTCTCAGAACAAAAACCATCAACCGATACAATTGCTGTAAATCTTGATAATACGCCTTTCCGTACTGGTAATGGCGATTTGCTTTTCCGTCCCGCAGGACATGGGGCATTACTCGAAAATCTCAACGACCAAGATGCGGATGTGGTTTTCATTAAAAATATTGATAATGTAGTGCCTGATTCTCTCAAAGAACAAACCATTATCTACAAAAAAGCCTTGGCAAGCTTAGTTTTGAGTTATCAGCAAGCTGTTTTTGCTTATTTAAGCATGATGGACGGAGCAGATTTGAAAGAAGAGGATGTAGAAGAAATTGAAGATTTCATTGAGTTTGATTTATGTGTAGAATTCCCTGAAGGATATGATGATTATACTTTCGAAGAGCGTAAAACCTATTGCCGTACGAAACTCAATCGACCGCTACGTGCTTGCGGAATGGTGAAAAACGTAGGCGAACCGGGTGGTGGGCCTTTCTGGGCTGAAAATGCCGATGGTTCTTGCTCACTTCAAGTTGTTGAATCTGCTCAGATTGATTTAGCAAGCCCTGAACAAAAAGAAATTTTTGATGGTGCTACTCACTTCAATCCTGTTGATTTGATTTGTACTTTGAAAGATTACAAAGGTAATAAGTTTAACCTTTTAGAGTTCCGTGACCCTAAAACTGGATTTATTACTCAAAAATCACAAAGTGGGAAAGACTTAAAAGCACAAGAATTGCCCGGCTTATGGAATGGAGCTATGGCCGATTGGAATACACTATTTGTAGAGGTTCCGTTGATTACATTCAACCCTGTGAAAACAGTAAACGATTTATTAAGAACTGAACATCAGTAATTCAATGAAGAATTGAGAATGTAGAATTGAGAATGAGATTGAATAAAAAATTCTATTGACCGTGTAGCAGAACACCACACGAAAATGACCATTGATAAACAAATGTCTTCATTAAAAATAGATACACCTACGAGTGTCAGACAAGGAGAAGAATTAGATTTGGTAAAGCTAAATGGCTTTATCAAATCTCAAATGCCTGATTTTGAGGAAATTATAGAGGTTTCGCAGTTCCCGGGAGGATACTCAAATCTGACGTATTTCTTAAAAACCACTAACCAAGAATATGTTTTGCGTCGCCCACCGGTTGGGGCGAAAGATATCAAAGGTGGGCATGACATGGCCCGTGAGTATAAGATTCTTACGGCTATTAAATCAATAGGTTACAATAAGGTTCCGAAACCGATAATTTTTTCGGATGACGAATCGGTAATGGAGTGCCCGTTTTATATCATGGAACGCGTACAAGGTATTATTTTACGAGCCAAAGATGCTCCCAAATTGATGAGTACCGTTGCCCCTACAGAAATGCGGAAACTCTCGGAAGCATTGTGTGATAATTTAGCTGCCTTGCATGCCATTGATATTGAAGCAACTGGTTTGATTGGCATTGGTAAACCCGAAGGCTATATTCAACGACAAGTAGAAGGCTGGCACAAGCGTTATTTGGCTTCACAGACTGACGAAATTGTGGCTATGGATACCTTAGCTATCTGGCTCAAAGAAAACCTACCAACCGAAGGCAAACCCACACTCATTCACAATGATTATAAGTATGATAATGTAGTACTCAACGCTAATAATTTATCAGAAATCATTGCGGTTTTGGATTGGGAAATGACAACTGTGGGCGACCCACTCATGGATTTGGGTACAACCCTTTCTTACTGGGCTGAAGCCAATGATGGCGATTTTGAAAAAACATTTAATCTTTCGTGGGTAGAAGGAAACCTTACTCGCCAAGCATTTGCTGAGCGTTATGCCGAAAAAAGTGGTCGAGATGTATCAAATATTCTTTATTTCTACGTTTTTGGTCTATTTAAAAATTCAGTGGTAATTCAGCAGATTTATAGTCGATATAAAAAAGGGCTAACCAAAGACCCACGTTTTGCAGATTTAATTTTTGGGGTGAAAGCTCTATCTAGAAAAGCCATCAAATCAATAGAAAGTGGGGAGATGATGTAATATTTTTATTGCTTTGACTATAAAAACAAACCCGCCCAGCTATTTTATAACTGGGCGGGTTTAATATTTTATCATCAATCAGTCAAGAATATTAGATTCTTATGACTTCATTTGATTAATAACGATACATTTCAGCTTTGAATGGACCTTCCACACTTACACCAATGTAAGCTGCTTGTTCTTCATCCAATTTATCTAATTTAGCACCAACGTGAGCTAAATGGAAAGCTGCTACTTTCTCATCTAATTGCTTAGGAAGAACGTAAACTTTTTTCTCATATTTCTCTGGATTATTCCAAAGTTCGATTTGAGCCAAAGTTTGGTTTGAGAATGAACATGACATCACGAATGATGGGTGACCCATTGCACAACCTAAGTTTACTAAGCGTCCTTCAGCCAATATAATGATTTCTTTTCCATCAACTTCATACATATCAACTTGTGGTTTGATAGTAGATTTTGTGTGACCATAGTTTTTATTCAACCATGCCATATCAATTTCATTATCGAAGTGACCAATGTTACAAACGATAGCTTTATCACGCATAGCTTTGAAGTGACGGTCACGGATGATGTTTACATTACCTGTAGCAGTTACGAAGATATTTGCACGAGTTACAGCTTCATCCATTGTTACTACTTCAAAACCATCCATTGCAGCTTGTAAAGCACAAATTGGGTCGATTTCTGTCACTAAAACACGGCAACCAGCACCACGAAGCGACTCTGCCGAACCTTTACCTACATCACCATAACCAGCAACAGCAGCAACTTTTCCGGCCATCATTACATCAGTTGCACGACGAATCGCATCAACTAACGATTCTTTACAACCGTATTTATTATCGAATTTAGATTTCGTTACAGAGTCATTAACATTGATAGCTGGTAAATGCAATGTACCGTTTTTCATACGCTCGTATAAACGGTGTACACCAGTTGTTGTTTCTTCTGATAAACCTTTGATACCCGGGATTAGGTCAGGATAAACATCAAAAACCATATTCGTAAGGTCACCACCGTCATCCAAAATCATATTCAATGGCTTTTGTTCTTCACCAAAGAATAAAGTTTGTTCAATACACCAGTCAAATTCTTCAGCTGTTTGGCCTTTCCAAGCATACACTTGAATACCCGCAGCAGCAATAGCAGCAGCAGCGTGGTCTTGTGTAGAGAAAATATTACATGATGACCAAGTTACTTCAGCACCTAACTCCACAAGGGTTTCGATAAGAACCGCCGTTTGGATTGTCATGTGTAAACAACCAGCTACTCTTGCTCCAGCTAATGGTTTTGATGGACCATACTCAGCACGGATGGCCATTAAACCTGGCATTTCGGCTTCTGCTAATTTAATTTCTTTGCGACCCCAGTCGGCAAGGGAAATATCTTTTACCTTATAAGGGAGATAAGTTTTTGTTGCTGTTGACATTATTAATATAAGTTAAATTATCCTTAGAAATTTCTTTATTTAGTTGCTTTTTCTAAATTTTCAACAAAATTAAGATAAATTATTTGCCGTATCAACATATTTTGGATAATTTTTATTTAATAAAAGTTAACTCAATCGAAGGTTTTACTATTGAATTTGATTCGAATTATGATTTGAGACGGCTCAAATTATCTTCTGCAACTGACACTATTTCATTTTTGAACGTGTTTAAGATTTTATTTTACTGGATATTTTTCGGACAAAACACACCACTATTCCTA
>NZ_LXHX01000090.1:0-67867 GCF_001649495.1 Emticicia sp. MM
TTAAAGAAATTTTATTTTTTAATATAAAATTTTGGACTTTATATATTTCTTTTTGTAATTTTGGGAGTTAATTAGAAAAATAATTCAACGATTTCTAAACAAATTTCTATATCACGTGGTTGGATTCGTCAAACCAACGCTGCATAGACAATGATAGAACAAGAAAAGACGATTTATTTTTTAAGTTAAATTAATCATTTATTAATCTTTCTTTAATTACAACCTATGATGAAGTCCTACCAAGTGGGTCGCTATATTGGGCGACTATCAGCTTGTGTGAAAAAAACTATTTTCACAATCGCTGCAATGCTGTTAACATCACTCACTTTCACTGTGATGGCACAAGAAGTAACTGTTTCGGGTACGGTAAAAGGAGCTGATGGCAGTGGATTGCCAGGAGTAACTGTACAAACAAAAGGTACAACCAAAGGTACTCAAACAGACTTAGATGGAACGTACAAATTGGCTGGTGTACCAAAAGGTGGTGTATTGGTATTCAGTTTTGTAGGTATGGAAACCAAAGAAGTTGCAATCGGTAACAAAACTGTTGTTGATGTAACTTTAGTTGACGACACTAAAGCTCTTGAAGAAGTAGTTGTTGTTGGTTATGGTACTCAAAAAAGAAAAGAAATTTCAGGTACCGTGACAAGTCTCGGTAGCCGTGATTTCAACGCTGGTATCGTTACAAACCCATTAGCGGCTGCCCAAGGTAAAGTTGCTGGTTTGGTAATTACACAAAGTAGTGGTGACCCTAACTCAAGACCAACTGTACGTTTGAGAGGTACTGGTTCATTGAATGCTGGTTCTGAACCACTTTATGTAATTGATGGTGTGATTGGTGCTCCAATCGAAAATATTGCTCCAGAAGATATTCAAACTATGGATGTATTGAGAGATGCTTCTTCTGCTGCAATTTATGGTTCAAGAGGTGCGAATGGTGTAATCTTGATTACTACTAAAAGAGGTAAATCAGGTGTTCCAAGTGTAGATTTCAACGCTTATGTGGGTACAGAGTCTATTTCTCAAAAACCAGATTTGATGAATGGTGCTCAATTTAGAGAAGCTGCGAAAAAATACAATCAAGCTTTTACTGATAATGGAGCAAATACTGATTGGTTAGATGTAATTACTCGTCGTGCAAGTACACAAAACTATCAAGTTGGTGTATCTGGCGGTTCTGATAAAACTTCTTATCGTGCATCAGTAGGTTATTTAGACCAAATTGGTACGTTGATTGGTTCTGGAAAAAACCGTTTGAACGCTCGTTTAAACCTTGATTCAAGAGCATTGAACGATAAATTGAATTTAAAATTCAACTTCTCTGCTTCACAAGCAAATGCTGACATCGCTCAAAACATTGCTCTTGGTTTGGCTCAAAATATGCGTCCAACTGACCCTATTTACAATGCAGATGGCACTTACTACCAAATACCTGGTACATTTGCTAACTATAACCCATTAGCAGTTGTTGAGAACAGAACGCAAAAAGAAAAATTAAGCGATTTATTAGGAAATGTTCAAGCTGCCTATACAATTGTTGACGGTTTAATATTCAATGTAAGTGGTACATTACGTACACAAGCAAATAATATCAGTGCATTCCAAAATTCATTCGCTAACGTTCCAATCAGAGGTTCAGCAGGTAACTCGGCAGGAAGACAATTAAATGCAGTAACTGATAAACAATTAGAGACTACTTTAAGCTACAGCAAAGCCATTTCTTCAAATAGTAATTTAAATTTATTGGCTGGTTATACTTACCAAGATGTTGTTAATGATGGTTTCGGTGTTATCAACAATAACTTCTTAACAGACATTTTAGAGGGGAATAATATTGGTTCAGGTCTCGGTATCAGAACAAATCCTGGTTTCATCGGTTCTTACAAAAACGAATACAAATTGGTTTCGTTCTTAGGCCGTGCTCAATACAGCTTGGCAAATAAATATTTTGCTACTGTAAACTTACGTCGTGATGGTTCTACTAAATTTGGAGATAACAACAAATGGGGTTTCTTCCCATCGGTTTCAGTTGGTTGGACACTTAGCGAAGAAGCTTTCTTGAAAGGAAACGCTGCAATTGATAACTTGAAACTACGTGTTAGCTGGGGTAGAACAGGTAACTCTGAAGGTATCAGACCATTACTTTCTAAATCATTCTATGGCCCAAGTGGTTCTTACTATGATGGAAATTCAGGAAGTTTCTTACCTGCTTATGCTATCCAATCAAACCCAAATCCAAACTTGAAGTGGGAAGTTAACGAAAACTACGGTGCTGGTATCGACTACTCATTGTTGAAAGGAAAAATCTCAGGTTCGATTGACTGGTACACTCGTCAAACTAAGGACTTGTTATTTACAGTAAATGCTCCGCAAGAAAAAGGATATGTATATCCAACAATCTTAGCTAATATCGGTAGCATGCAAAATAGAGGTTTAGAGATTTCATTGGCTTACCAATGGGTTGATACTAAAGACTTCTCATTTAGCTCAACATTTGCTGGTTCATTCAACAGAAACAAAGTAATTAGCTTGAAAAATAATGAGTTTGCTGCTCCAGACCAAGTATTCTTATCTACAAGTTTAGGTAACTTCATCAGAGGTACATCTGCTGTAAACTTCTCAGTATTACAATCAGGTCAACCAGTTGGTGTATTCTACGGTGCTAAAGTTGCAAGTATTTCTGATAAAGGTACTTATGTATTCCAAGACTTAGATGGTAATGGTAAAATCGAACCAAGTGCAGGTGACAGAACTTACCTTGGAAATCCAAATCCATTCTTCGTTGGTGGTTTAACTAACAATATCAAATACAAAGCCCTTGACTTCCAATTCCAATTGACAAGTAATTTAGGTGCTAAAATCATGAATACTAACGCATTATTGCTCGGAAGACAAGATGGTCGTATCGCAGAAAGTAACGCATTGGTGTCGGCATTGACTTCAAAAATCAATGATACACAAACAATTCCGATGGATTATTATGTTGAATCTGGTAACTACCTACGTTTGAACAACGCTTCATTAGGTTACACTATTCCAGTAGGAAAAGGTATCGTTAAGAGAGCTCGTGTATATGTTGCTGGAAATAACTTATTATTATTCACTAAATACTCAGGTGTTGACCCAGAAGTTAGTCAAGCTCTATCAATTGGCTCACAAGCACCAGGTATTGATGTTCGTGAAACATATTACAAAACTCGTGGTATCACGGCTGGTGTAAATGTAAGTTTCTAAAACATTTTATTAAACATTCTGTTTAAACATAATAAATATTAATTTTATCATGAATAATATAAAAAAACACATTTCAAAAGTACTTTCTGCTGCTGTTGTAGTGTCGGCTTTATCGCTACAATCTTGTACAGACTTAACAGAACCAGTATATGATGCAATCCCTGCAGACCAGTTTTTGAAAACTGATGCTCAGGTTGCTGCGGCTCTTGGACCTGCTTACTCTGGTATGAGAGGTATTACTTGGGACTGGTTTAACCCAAGCGAAGCAACTTCTGACGAATTAATCGTTCCTACTCGTGGTGGTGACTGGTTTGATAATGGTGACTGGTTGGCGTATTCTCGCCATACTTGGACTGCACAACACGGCCCAATCAATGGTATGTGGGGATTCATTTTCGGAAATGTTGCTCAAGTTAACCAATTGATTCCAGTAGTAAGTGCAAATAAGGCTGCCGTAGATGAGCTTCGTGCTATCCGTGCATTCTATTATTTCATGGCAATTGATGCGTTTGGTAATGTGCCTATCGTTACAGATGCAAAATCTTCTGGTGCGACAAAAACACGTGCAGAGGTTTATGCTTTCATTGAGTCAGAATTGACATCTGCTATTCCAAGCCTTCCTGCTGGAAAAGCATACAGCCGTATGACACAAGATGCAGCAACAATGTTGTTAGCTAAATTATACTTAAATGCTGGTGTTTATAAAGGAACAACTGAGTGGCAAAAAGCTTATGATACCATTGATAAGGTTATTAAATCTAAAAATGGTTACTCATTAGCAGCAACTACGCTTGCTAACTTTACTACTCAAAACCAAAACTCATCAGAAGCAATCTTCAATATTCCTTTTGATAGCTTCTTGGCTGGTGGTTTGAACTTCCAAATGAGAACTTTGCACTATGCTAACCAACAAACTTATGGTTTAGGTAATGCCCCTTGGAATGGTTTCTGTACGCTTGCCGATTTCTATAGCTCTTTTGATTCAAAAGATGCTCGTAGTGCCATGTGGATTTCAGGTCAACAATTCTCTGCTTCTGGTGCAAAATTATTGGATGCCAAAAATCAACCATTAGCGTTTATTCCTGATTTCGCTAAAGACCAAATGACAGATGCTGACCCTGAGTTCCAAGTAGCAGGTATTCGTTCTCAGAAATATGAGATTCAAAGAAACAACCCGAACGGAGACCAAGATAATGACTACGTATTCTTCCGTTTAGCTGATGCTATTTTGATGAGAGCTGAAGCGGCTTTCAGACTTGGAAAAACTACTGAAGCTCTTGCTGATGTAAATACAATCAGAGCTCGTTCATTAGTTGACCCATTGAAGACTATTACTGCTGCTGATATCTTAGCGGAAAGAGGTCGTGAAATGGCATGGGAAGGTTGGAGACGTAATGATATGATTCGTTTCGGAACATTCAGTACTACTCGTAAATTCATGAAGGTTGTTGATAAGACAAGAGAATTGTTCCCAATTCCTCAAGCTCGTATCGACGCTAACCCATTGTTGAAGCAAAATCCTGGATATTAATATTTAGTATCTTTCTTAAAAAGGCAGTTCCTATCGGTTCTGCCTTTTTATTTTGTAAATATTTGATAATTAACGATTAAGACTTTCGGCTTTTTGCTATAAGGTTTATTTATTACTAATTTTGTAGTCCGAAATTTTTCAGTTTAAAATATCGGCAGCGAAACTTTTACACCTTTGGTAGTTTAATAGATACTACAAAGAAAAAATACTTTAACCTATAATTGATGAAAAAAATACTCTGGGCTATCTCATGTGTGGGGCTGTTGCTTTCTTGTTCAAAAACCGAAGATACACTCTTTGAATCATTACCTTCTTCGGTAACAGGAATTGATTTCGTAAATAGAAGCCTCGAAAGAAAAGACTTCAACATATTCAACTACCGTAATTTCTACAACGGTGGTGGTGTTGCAATTGGTGACATCAATAACGATGGTTTATCTGATATTTTTGTGACTTCAAACTTTGAAGACAATAAACTTTATCTGAACAAAGGTAAAATGGCCTTTGAAGATATTACTACAAAAGCAGGTATAACTGGCAAAAAATTCTGGTCAACGGGTGCAACTTTTGCCGATGTCAATGGTGATGGTTTGATGGATATTTATGTCTGTAATTCAGGAAGCCGTGACCAACGTGGCAATCAGCTATACATCAATCAAGGTATAAAAAACGGCATTCCAAGCTACAAAGAGCAAGCCAAAGAAGCGGGTCTTGAAGATGGAGGCTTCTCAACCCACGCAGCTTTCTTCGATTATGACCGTGACGGAGATTTAGATATGTATCTGCTCAATAATAGCTTCACTCCTATTGATAAGCTTGGCTACGTCAATCTTCGTAATGAACGTGATAAACTCGGTGGTGATAAACTTTTTCGCAATGATAGCCCGACCGCAACCGAAATAAAGTTTACGGATGTTTCGGAAGAAGCAGGTATCTATGGAAGCTTGATTGGCTTTGGATTGGGTATCACGATTGGCGATGTCAATAACGATAACTGGCCTGATATTTATATCTCAAATGATTTCTACGAACGAGATTATCTGTACATTAATCAGAAAAACGGTACATTTAAAGAGGACCTTGAAAACCAAATGCCGCACACGAGCCTGAGTTCGATGGGGGCTGATATTGCTGATATTAATAATGATGGAAATTTGGACATTTTTGTAACAGATATGCTTCCAGGTGATGACCGACGTTTGAAAACTACCAGTGTTTTTGAGGGATATAATTTGGTAGATTTAAAGCTAAAACAAGGTTTTTGGCACCAATATATGCGGAATAACCTTCATCTAAATAATGGTGATGGTTCTTTTAGCGAAGTTGGCCAACTGGCGGGCGTTCACGCTACTGACTGGAGTTGGGGAGCATTAATTTTTGATATAGACAATGATGGATTGAAAGACCTTTTTGTAGCAAATGGAATCGCTAAAGACCTAACTGACCAAGATTTTGTTGAGTTTTTGGGCGATAGAAATACGATGCAACAAATGCTTGATGGCAAGATTTTCAATGCCAAAGAATTTATTGATAAAATATCGTCTGTTCCGATTCCAAACTATGCCTATAAAAATGAAGGTAACTTAAAGTTTACGAACAATGCTAAAAATTGGGGACTCGAAGGGCCAGGGTTTTCAAATGGCTCGGCTTACGGAGATTTAGACAATGATGGCGACCTTGATTTAGTAGTAAATAACGTAAACGCCCCACTCTCGGTTTTCAAAAATAAAACCAACGAAAAGACCAAAAATCATTTCCTGACTGTAAAACTGAAAGGAACTGGTAAAAATCTTAACGGAATTGGTGCAAAAATTACGGTTTATCAACAAGAAACGAGCATTGTTTTACAACAAATGCCTAATCGTGGTTTTCAGTCTTCGAGCGACCACCAAATGGTTTTTGGGTTGGGAGAAAAAGCTACTATTGATTCAGTAAAAATCATTTGGCCAGATGATAAAATGCAGGTTTTAAAAAACCAAAAAGCAGACCAAACGCTTACGCTTGATTATAAAAATGCAAACTTACTTTTCAAGGAAACCACTCCTGTAAAAACGCCTATTTTCAGCGATATTTCAGCAAATACGCTTGCTTATACGCACCTTGAAAGTAGCTTTCAAGATTACGACCGTGATGTGTTGCTCAAACAAAAATACTCAACTCAAGGGCCAGCAATGGCAGTGGGCGATGTAAATGGCGATGGTCTGGACGATTTGTATCTCGGTGGTGCGGCTGGTCAGGCAAAGCAACTTTTCATTCAGCAAAAAAATGGAAAGTTTGCAGAATCAAAGCAAATTGATTTTGGAATGGATTTGACAACCGAAAATACGGATGCGATTTTCTTTGATGCTGATAAAGACAACGACCTCGACCTATTTATCGTGACAGGTAGCAATGAATTCCCTGAAAATGCTCCCGAATTACACGATTTACTTTACTTGAATGATGGAAAAGGGAACTTCAAACGTGATGTACGTTTTCCTTCTATTTTTGAAAATGGCTCGTGTGTAGCCACTGCCGATTTTGACAAAGATGGCGACCAAGATTTATTTGTGGGCTCACGCATGATTTCGGGTAAATATGGAATGAATCCTTCCAGTAATTTCTACATAAATGATGGCACGGGTGAATTTAAGAATCAATCGAAGCGTTTCATGGCAGAAATCAACGAGCTTGGCATGGTAACAGATGCCGAATGGAGTGATATTGATAAAGATGGCTACATGGATTTGATTGTAACGCAAGATTGGGGACAGATCGTGATTTTCAAGAATGAACGTGGCAGAAAAATGACTCTTTCGAGCAAAATTAAAGATTCGGAAGGACTCTGGAACTGTATCAAACCAGCCGATATTGATGGCGATGGCGATACTGATTTTATTGTAGGAAATATCGGTGATAATACTAAACTTAAAGTGTCACCCGAAAATCCTGCTTTGCTTCACGTAAAAGATTTTGATAGCAACGGAACTGTTGAACAAATAATTTCATGCTTAACCGAAGATGGTAAAACCTACCCAATGGTGCTAAAAGGTGAACTCCAACGTGCTTTGCCGATGATAAAACGTAAGTATGTGAAATACACCGATTATGCCAATCAGAGCATTACGGATATGTTTACGCCCGAGCAGATGAAAGACTGCATTGAAAAGAAAATCACAACCACCAAAACCGTGTTTTTGATAAACGATGGCAAAGGCAATTTTGAAATGAAAGCCTTGCCTATTGAAGCTCAATATTCCAGAATTGCAGCAATCGAAACAGGAGACTTTGATAAAGACGGTATTTTGGATATTCTTCTGGCAGGGAATTTCTACGATGTTTTACCAGAATGGGGTCGTTTCGATGCCAATTATGGTTTGTTTATGAAAGGAAAAGGAAAAGGAAATTTTGAAGTAAAGAAATCAAGCGAAACAGGTTTCAAAACAATTGGTCAAGTTCGCAAGATGTATAAATTAAGGGCCAGTGCAAATCAAGAGGTAGTAGTGTTGGCAAAAAACAATGATAAAGCACAAGTGTTTAGTTTAAAAAAGTAAAACCTATGAAATCAATAGTTAAATTTTTAAGTACAATTACGTTCATTTCTTTAGTTTTTAGCTCGTGTAAGTCTGGTGAGAAAGAAAACGATGTAGTTTTATTCAAAAAACTTTCTCCAACCGAAACCAAAATTGATTTTATCAATCAAATAAAGGAATCGAAAGACTTTAATATTCTCGATTATCTCTATTTTTATAATGGCGGTGGAGTAGCTGCAGGCGATATTAACAATGATGGTCTAACCGATTTGTTTTTTGTTTCAAATCAAGGGAAAAGCAAGCTTTATTTAAACAAAGGAGTAAAAGATAGCTCTCCACAGTTTGAAGATATTTCTACTAAAGCAGGCATTGAGGGCTTTTCCGACTGGAAAACTGGTGTAACGATGGCCGATGTCAACGGAGATGGTCTGCTTGATATTTATGTGTGTGCGGTTGGAAATTATAAAGGCTTAGAAGGCTCAAACGAACTCTATATCAATAACGGGGATTTGACTTTCACCGAAAAATCAGACGAATACGGGCTCGATTTTACTGGATTTTCGACCCAAGCGGCCTTTTTTGATTATGATAAAGACGGTGATTTGGATATGTACTTGCTCAATCACGCTGTGCATAACACCCGCTCCTATGACCGTGTAAATACTCGTATGCTCAAAGACAACGAAGCTGGCGATTACTTGTACCGCAATGATAACGGAAAGTTCACTGATGTCAGTAAAGAAGCAGGTATTTATCAAGCCGCAATGGGCTATGGTTTGGGCATTTCAGTTGCCGATTTAAACAATGATGGCTGGCAAGATATTTATGTAAGTAATGATTTTCACGAAGACGATTACTATTATATTAATCAAAAAAACGGCACTTTTTCAGAAGAAGTAAAACAGCATTTCAAGCATTTGAGTCGCTTTTCGATGGGTTCGGATATTGCCGATATAAACAACGATGGCTATCAAGATGTAATGACGCTTGATATGTATCCCGAAGACGAAGCCGTTGAGAAATCATCAGTTGGAGAAGACCCACTTGATATTTACTTATATAAACTTCAATTCGGATATTTCAATCAATACAGTCGCAACTGCCTACAACTAAGCATGGGTGGCAAGAAATTTAGCGATATTGCTCCTTCGGCGGGCGTTATGGCTACTGATTGGAGTTGGAGTACACTTTTGGCAGATTACGATGGCGATGGAATCAAAGATATTTTTATCACCAACGGTATTTTACGCCGCCCAAATGATTTAGATTATTTGAAATTTATCGCAAGCGATTCTCTGCACTTCAATTTACCAACTTCCGAAAAACTCGACCAAGAGGCAATAGACAAAATGCCAAGCGGAAAATGGCACAATTATCTCTATAAAGGCACAAAAGAATTGCGTTTTCAAGATAAATCGGCCGTTTGGGGTTTTGATGAAAAAGGTATTTCAAACGGTGCCGCTTATGCCGATTTAGACAACGATGGCGATTTAGACCTCATTTCTAATAACCTCAACGAGCCAGCGGCCATTTACCTCAACAATAGTCGTCAGGTTTTGAATAATAATTTCGTCAAAGTTAAATTCAAAGGTAATGATAAAAATACTTTTGGAGTTGGGGCAAAAGTTATTCTAAAAACAGCCGATGGCGAGCAACTACAACAAATGATGCCAACCCGTGGTTTCATGAGTTCGGTTGAACCATCATTGATTTTCGGCATCGGAAAACTCGCCAAAGTTGATACAATGATGGTAATTTGGGAAAATGAAATGATGGAAATCATCACAAATCCCAAAATCAATACTTTACTTACGCTCGACCAAAACAACGCCAAAATAAAAGTAGCTGACCACCAGTTCTTTGTGCCAGCAGTTCCGATTTTTGAAGAAGTTACAAACCAAGTAAATATTCCGTTTGTACATCAAGAAAACGTTTATTTCGATTTCAATAGAGAGTTTTTGATTCCATTCAAAGTATCGGTCGATGGCCCTAAAATGGCAGTTGGCGATGTAAATGGCGATGGCTTAGAAGACTTTTATGTGGGTGGTGCAAAATACCAAGCGGGTTCGCTTTATTTACAAAAAACCGACGGTAAGTTTGTAGCTTCACCGCAAGCTGTTTTCAAAGAAGATTCATTGCAAGAAGATGTCGATGCTTTATTTTTTGATGCTGACGGAGACAAAGACCAAGACCTTTATGTGGTTTCGGGTGGAAATGAATTTTATGACCAAATGACTCAACTTTTCGACCGTCTTTATCTCAATGATGGTAAAGGCAACTTCTCGAAATCTGCCTCTGCCCTACCGCCAATGTATGATAATAAATCGTGTGTAAGACCGTGCGACTTTGATAAAGATGGAGATATTGACCTATTCGTTGGTGGACGTGTAGTTGGTTACAATTACGGAAAATCACCTCGTTCGTATCTTTTAGTAAACAATGGCAAAGGGAAATTCTCGGATGTAACCGTCAATAACGCCCCCGAACTCCGTGAAGCAGGCATGATTACCGATGCCATTTGGGCAGATTTCGATAAAGATGGCGACCAAGATTTAACCGTAGTTGGCGATTGGATGCCAATCAGAATGTTTGCCAACGATAAAGGTAAATTCAAAGAAATTGACAATAGTTTGAGCAAATTTACTGGCTTTTGGAATGGTATCACAGCGGCCGATTTCGATAAAGATGGAGATATTGACTACATAGTAGGAAATCTCGGCACAAATACTAAATTCAGAAAAGAAGAAGGTGGCAAGCTAAAAATGCTCATCAAAGACGTTGATGGCAATGAAGCAAAAGACCATATTGTAGCCTATAATCGTGGCGAACATTGGTATCCAGTAAATAGCAAAGATGAAATGGGTAAGCAAATGCCAAGTATTATCAATAAAAAATACGTTGAATACAAAAACTTTGCTGGCAAAACCATCGACGAATTGTTTACTAAAAAAGAACTAAAAGATGCCGAAGAAAAGCTCGTCAATACCTTTGAGTCTGTTTATCTCGAAAATCAAGGAAATAATACGTTCAAAATGACTGTACTACCGAGTTTAGCACAAGTTTCAAAAGTAATGTCGCTCGTAACCGAAGATGTTGACAACGACGGAAATTTGGACGTAATCATAGGCGGAAACTTCAGTGGTGCGAATATGTATCAAGCACGTTATGATGCTTTCTTTGGTTTGATTTTGAAAGGAAATGGAAAGGGAAGATTTGAGGCATCAGTTCCGACCGATAATGGCCTATTGATGGAAGGCGATGTTCGTGATATCAAAACTTTGAAAACGCCTAAAACCAAATACTATTTCGTTACTCGAAATAACGATAAAATGCAGGTTTTCAAGAAAATAACGAAGTAAATCATTGGTTGGGGTTCAAAATTTTGAACCCCAACGTTTATATTCCGATTAATGAAATTAAAATATTCAAATCTACTCATTCTTAGTGCATTTTTGGTGATTGGCATCTCAGCTATTTCAGTTAGTTGCAAATCATCGAAAGAAGCCGAAGGCGAAAAACTTGCCCAAACCTATTGTGCAAGCTGCCACCTATTGCCAAGCCCCGACATGCTACCAAAGAATGTTTGGCAATATAGTACTTTACCCTACATGGGAATTATGATGGGTGTAGCAACTGAAATCAACGGTTTAGAAAAGCCACTTTCAGATTACGCCATTCTTCGCCCTGCTTCGCAGATGATTAGTGATGAAGAATGGCTCAAAATCAAACGTTATTACTTAGCTAATGCTCCAAAAACGCTCGATATGCCTAAATATGAAAACTTAGAAGAGCTTAAAGGAAGATTTGAAATACAGAAGACCAATATTGCCATTCAAGGAGCAACGATTCCAAATTTTACGGCAATTACGATTGATACGATTAACCAAAAAATTATTGCTGGCGACCAATCAAACCGAGTAATTTGGGTACTTGACCAAAATGGTAAACCAACTCAAACAATCACAAATCAGAACGCATTAACAAACATAGATTTAACAAATGCCAAAAACAGCCAATATTTATTGACTTATATTGGCACCACGACACAGGCAAATCCTGATGTAAATGGCTCGGCCGAACAAGTAGAAATCAAGAATAATGCTTTTGTAAATGCAAAAAAACTTTTACCAAATCTCAATCGTCCGATTGAAGTTATTACAAAAAATCTTGATGAAAGCCCCGAAGATGAGCTAATCAGCAATGAATTTGGCTTTAAAGAAGGTGGGCTTTCTATTTGGAAAAAAGATGCTAAAAATCAATACCAAAAGCAGGTTTTGAGTACGCAAACAGGAGCTACCAAAACAATCGTCATGGATTTTAATGGCGATAAACGAAATGATATTTTGGCACTTTTCGCACAAGGAGACGAGCAAATTATTTTATATTTAAATAAGGGAGGCTTGAAATTTGAAGCAAAACAACTTCTACGTTTTCCTTCGATTTATGGTACGAGTTCGTTTGATATTGCCGACATTAATAAAGACGGAAAATTTGATATTGTTTGTACTGCGGGTGATAATGCCGATTTCTCGACAATTCTGAAGCCTTATCACGGAGTTTATATTTATACAAATACTGGTTCGGCTGGTTCACCGCAATTCAAACAAAGCCATTTTTTCCAACAAAATGGAGCGACGAAAGTAATCCCAAGAGATTTTGATAATGATGGAGATATAGATTTGGCATCAATCGCTCTTTTCCCTGATAACGACCACCGCCCACTCGAGGGTTTCATTTATTTTGAAAATACAGGCGATGATTTCAAGCAAAAAACACTCAATATCAACCATTTAGGTCGTTGGAGTGTAATTGATGCCGCCGATATTGACCACGATGGCGATATTGATATGGTATTGGGAAGCCACCCAGTAGCCAAGTTTCCCGCAGGTTTTGACCAAGCATGGAAACAAGGCAGTGGCTTAGTTATTTTAAGAAATAAAACGAAGTAATTATCTTACTAACACATGCTAAGCAACTCTACCCTGAAAGGGTTCAACATAAATAGCCGTAGGTGCAAACCTACGGAAAAATGGCAAATTGACGTTAAAAACCCTGAAAGGGTTTAACTTCTGCTTTTCGGTGTTCGGTGTTTATTGTTCAACCCTTTCAGGGTTGTAACATCTTTATTACATTAATCCATAGGTTTCACCTACGGCTATTCACTTTCGACCCACTTCGGGGTCGGTATGATGCCTAACATGAGTTACTAAAACACTATCTACGTACTGATAAAATTCGTGGTTATCGAAATAACCAACTCCTCCATAATAAAAGGCCGTTTTCTTGTTAGTTATCAAGTGGCTCGCAGGAAAAACTTCAATATCAGCAGGAAAATGGCCATTCTTGAATACATAAAACGGCATTGAAAGTACATTCTTTTGAAGAAAATTACGAGCGGTAGCCAGGCTATCATTGCTCATTAGCAAAAACCGAATTTTACCCTTGTATTTTTGACAAAACTGCTGAATATCAAGCATTTCTGTGCTGTTATTTATATTTCCGTAGTGCAAAAAGACATTACTCGTATCAAGCAGTTCAGCAATAGCCATTTCTTTTCCGCTCATCACCTCAATTACAGTATCTTTTATTAACCTTGCTCTATCGTTTTCTCTTACACTTAGCGGACTCATCCAATTTGCTTCATCATAAGATTTTCGGCCAGCTTTTATGTTGGCAATAAATTTATCTTTTTCGATACTTTGTGTTGAATAACGATTCATTTTCAAGACAATAAAATACCCCGAAATTGTCAATACAATTGCTGCGATAATGTAACCGATTTTCTTCATAGTTCTTTATTTTGATTGTTTGCCTCAAAACTACTATTTGATTGAACATCAGGCTGTTAAAGAAACCTAATTGATGTTAAGGAATGTTAAGCACACCCCAAATCATCGCTTTTCTAATTCCTTCTGTCGTTTATTCTTCACCATTCTTCTATTTTCATACGCATTGGTCGCAAAAATGCCTTATCTTTGATATTGATAATACGTAAACCTATAGATGAAAAAGCATTTACTAATTTGGGCATTTCTATGCCTTTCCACCACCTTGCTGCACCACGAAACCTACGCTCAAAAAAAGGGTTTCTTACTTTCAGGTACGGTAAAAGATGCCGAAACCAATGCTCCTCTCGAAAATGCCAATATTTTGTTTTCGGGACTAACGTTTGGTACACAAACCGACTCATCGGGCAAGTTTTCAATCTTTCTTCCTGCTACTTCTTACCAAATTGTGGTCAGAATGTTGGGTTATAAAATCAAAATCGAACGATTTACGCTCAACAAAAACACAGAATTTGATTTTTTACTCGAAAAAACAGCTAAAATTCTTGACGAAGTAGTAATCACTGCCGAAAAAGCCGATGCCAACGTCAACCGAACCATGATGGGTGTCGAGAAAATTTCGGGTAAAACCATGAAAAAACTCCCCACACTTATGGGCGAGGCCGATGTTATCAGAAGTATCATGCTTTTACCTGGCGTAACGACAGTTGGCGAGGGTGCTTCGGGTTTCAATGTTCGAGGCGGAAATGTTGACCAAAACTTAGTGCTTTTAGATGGTATTCCGCTTTTTAATACTTCTCATCTCTTCGGTTTTTTCACGGGCTTCAATGCCGATATGGTGCAAGATGTGAGCCTTTTCAAAGGTGGAATTCCATCCATGTACGGCGGCCGAGCTTCTTCTGTTTTAGATGTACGATTGAAAGAAGGGAATTTCGATAAATGGAGTGTTCAAGGTGGGATTGGACCAATTTCAAGCAGATTACTGCTCGAAGGTCCAATTTTCAAGGGTAAAACTTCAGTCATTGTTGGAGCAAGAGCCTCATTATCAGATTTTTATTTACGCTACTTCAATAATCCTTCGCTCAAAAATAGTAATGCTAATTTTTACGACGTAAATGCAAAAATAACGCATCGTTTTGGTAATAATCAGCGTATTTCATTGGCGGCTTACACAAGCGATGATGCCTTTAAATTCGCTCAAGACACTTCATACTATTGGAATACTCAGAATGTTAGTCTGAAACACAATGCCCTTATCGGCACAAAACTATCGCATAATTTTACAGCTTTCGTGAGTAAATACAAATACGGAAATAAAGGTTTTAAGCCTCAATACGAGTATAATTGGCAGCCATCAATCACGCAGCAATCTATCCGTGAAGATTTGAGTTATGAGCTTTCAAACAAAAGCCGTATTGACTTTGGCGGAGATTTTAGCATTTATCGAAATGATGCAGGAAGTTTATTACCCAATTCAGCCGAGTCAATCATTGACCCATTCCGAATGCCCGTGCAACACTCACGAGAAATGTCTGTTTATGCGGGTCATAGCCTAAATTTGAGCAAAAATATAAGCATTGATTATGGTCTGCGATATGCTTATTATCAGCTTGTTGGCCCCGATAAAATTTATACTTATCAACTCGGAAAACCACGAGAAATTGAAACAATTACCGATACGTTGACTTACAAAAGAGGCTCAGTTATTCAATCTTATGGCGGTTTCGAGCCACGTTTTTCGTTAGCATTTAAGGTTGATTCAAGTCTTTCGGTTAAAATTGGCTTCAACCGTATGCAGCAGTTTATGCACTTGCTTTCAAATACGATGGCCATTTCGCCTGCCGATATTTGGAAAAACAGCAATGCCCAACTTCCGCAACAAATTGCCGACCAGTTTTCGATTGGGGTTTTCAAAAACTTTAACAATGCACAAAATAATACTTTCGAGACATCGGTTGAAGTTTATTACAAAAACCTCAAAAATGTTATCGACTACGTTGATGGTGCAGCACTTTACCTCAATCAGGCAGTCGAAACACAACTTTTAGTCGGAAAAGGCTACGCTTACGGTGCGGAGTTTTTTTTGAAAAAATCTCGTGGAAAGAAGCTAACAGGTTGGTTATCATACACTTATTCTCGTACTTTCCGACAAATTGAAGCCAACGAAAATCAGATTGGAGCAAATTTTGGATTGAAATTTCCTGCAAATTTTGATTCTCCGCATAACGTAAAATTTGTATTGAATAATCGTTGGACAAAACGCCTGACTTTCAACGCCAACTTTACGTATAATACGGGTCGCCCGATTACCTACCCGAACGGTCGCTATAAAATATATGCTTTCAGCGATGTTTATGATTATATGGTCAAAAATGGACTAAATCCTCGTGCTGGCCTTGACAGTAAGTCTTATGTTTTCAATGGTCAAATCTATGTATTTCTCGATAATGCCACCATTCAAGAAATCTTAGATGGCTATGCTTCACCCAGTTTTACGCTGCGAAATGCTGAGCGAATCCCCGATTATTTTAGACTTGATTTAGGGCTTACACTCGACCCCAAAGAAAATAGTAAATCGAACAGCAGTTGGAATTTTTCGATTTATAATATCCTGAATCGTCAGAATGTCTATTCAATCTATTTTAAATCATCCACTGGGCTTCGTAATCTTGCCCGCACCTACAAACTATCGGTTTTGGGTGCAGCCATTCCATCACTAACTTATAACTTTAAATTCTGATGAAAAAAATAACAGTTTTCCTGATGTTCTGTTCGTTATTTTTTTCTTGCGAAACAGAAATAACCGACTTCAAAACTCAAAATTTGAGTACCGCCTACGTTGTTTATGGCGAAATGAGCAACATTAATGGCCCGTATAGTGTGCGTATCAATCGCACGAGTTCTTACTCACCTTACGACATCACAGCTTTTCAAGGCGATGCCATCAAAGGTGCTGACGTAAGAATTATTGATAATGCGGGAGTTATAACTCAACTGACCGAGACTCGAAGTGGGTTATACCAGACTTCATCAACTTTCAAGGGAATTGTGGGCAAAAAGTACCAATTAAAAATAAAAACGAATGATGGTGTAGAGATAGAATCAACTGCCGAAACCTTGAAAGCCCCAACTCCACTCAATGATTTTTCGTATAAATTCATCAATGCCGATCGTGTAGAAGATATGCGTTTCGATGTAACGGCTTCTATCAAAGACTCGAAGGAAACCGAAGATTATTATTTTATCAGGCGTCAAGATTTTATTCAGTTTCTGACCACTTGTCCAGAGCCACCACCACCACCCGCACCAGTACCAGTGTGTTATTCAAAATGTTGGCGGGCCCCGCTCAACACCCAACCAATTTTAATCAATGATTTTTTGGTGAATGGCAAAAATCTGCCCATTTCGTTGGGAAGTGTTGATGCGAAAGACTTTCCTGAATGGATAATTCAATTAGATGTTTTTTCGGTCTCGAAAGAAACCTATAATTATTGGAAACGCCAAGAAGACCAACGGGTAATTGGCGGTGGATTATTCGATAAAATTCCTGCTCAAATCATCGGAAATATGAAATGTACAAACCGTGCAAACCAAGAAGTTTTGGGGATTTTTCAAGTGAGTGGAGTTGTAAAACAACGCCTCTCAGTTGACCGGCTTGGAGCATTGAATGCTGAAAATCTACAAAAAGTACAGACTTATGCCAATTTTAATAATATTCGTTATAAAGATTTGGCTCTTTGGGACTGCAAAAATGCGGGTTTTGTAGATTATAATATTGGTTATACAATACCCAATTTATTTTGATTTTACACACTCCAATTTTACGAAAATAAAGCAATCGCTTGCAAATCACTGCGTAAGTGCTGAAATTGCAGATAATTTCCTGTAAAAATCACAAAAAATCGACTGCCTATTGCTGGTAGACTAAAATATGAGTGTAGTAAAAAAACTGGCGAGCGACACCGCCCTTTATGGTTTAAGTAGTATTGTTGGACGTTTTCTCAACTGGCTTTTGGTAGCGGTTCATACCCGTGTTTTCGACCAACCTAAACTCCTTGCTGATAACAACCAACTCTATGTTTGGGTAATCTTGTTGAATATTCTCTATACCTACGGTATGGAAACCGCTTTTTTCCGCTACGCTAAGAAAGAAAATCGCCAAGAGTACTTCAATCTTATACTCTCTTACATCATTCTGACGAGTGTTATTTTTTCGCTTATTATTTTCTTTTTTGCTACACCTATCATCAACTGGATGGGTTTTCCAGGTAAAGAACGCCTCATTGTTTGGTTTGCCATTATTTTGGCAACTGATGCCATCGCAGCCATTGCGTTTGTAAAGTTAAGAGCCGAAAACCGAGCAAAACGCTTCGTATTTATTCGCATGACAAATATTTTTATCAATATTGGGCTAAATGCCTTTTATTTGATGTTTTGTAAATACATCCACGAAGGCCTTTTCCTTGAATCATGGAAGCCCTTTGCCAATTATTTCTACAATCCAGCTATTGGGCCTGATTATATCGTTTGGGCTAATTTTATTGCCAGTTTGATTACAATTTTGCTTTTGTGGCGAGAATTTATCGACTTTCGTTTTAGCTTCGATTTCCAAAAGTTTAAGCCTGTTCTAATCTACGCTTACCCATTACTTATCATGGGTTTGGCAGGTGCAGTCAATCAAACCGCCGACCGCCTGATGTTTATCAAAATACTCCCCGAAGGATTTTATAAAGGTCTTACGAGTGACGATGCTTTCAGTATCTACGCCAATGTTTATAAACTTTCAATTTTCATGTTGCTCGTAGTGCAAGCGTATCGCTACGCAGCCGACCCATTCTTTTTCTCGAAAGCCGAAGATAAAAACTCTCCTTCGATGCTCGCTCTCGCCACCAAATGGTTTACAATTGCCTGTGTTCTGATTTGGGTGGGCGTAAGCATCAACATTGACTTGATTAGCTTGATTTTGGGTAAAAATTATCGCTCTGGTATAGTTGTAGTCCCAATTTTATTGCTGGCCAATCTGTTTATTGGGGTTTATCAGAATATATCAATGTGGTTTAAACTGAGCGATAAAACCTATTTCGGCACCTATTTTACTATCATTGGAATGGTTATTACGGTCATTCTAAATATCATTCTGATTCCGATTTGGGGATACGTGGGCTGTGCCGTTACGTTTGCCATTTCTTCGTTTATTATGATGGTACTCTGCTATGTTTACGGTCAAAAATATTACCCGATTCCGTATGAAGTTAGCTCTGTTATTAAATACTTAATCGTTGCGGGAATCTTCATTGTCATTTCTTGGCAAATCAAAATCGAGAATTTAATGTTTTCGATTCCGTTTCATATTTTATTAACCATACTTTTTGTGCTTGGAATCGTTGTTTCAGAACGAACAAGTTTGGGAATAAGGCTGGGTGGTTCAAAGGCACAACGGTTCAAAGATACAGAGTAAAAGACTTTTGTCTGTTTCGTGCTATTCTTGTTAAAACTCCATAATTCTATAAAAAACTTTGTGCCTTTGCCACTATGTGCCTTTGTGCCTAATACAAAAATGAATACCGAATTTTCTTTTATCATATTATCTTTTAACGAAGAACAGCACCTGCCAAGGCTACTTGAGTCTATCAAAGACCTCAATGCCGAAACGTTTATTCTTGACTCAGGAAGCACCGATCGAACGCTTGAAATTGCAGCCAGTTATGGGGCAATCGTCAAGCACAATAAGTTTGAAAACCACCCAAAACAATGGGATTTTGCTCTTAAAAATTTCCCAGTAAAAACCCCTTGGACAATCGGTCTTGATTCAGACCACATCGTTCTGCCTGAATTACTTGAAATGCTGAAAAATTTCAAGGATTCAAGCACGCCAGCTGATGTCAACGGAATTTTCTTTAACCGAAAAAACTATTTCAAAGGTCGCTGGCTCAAGCACGGAGGATATTTTCCAAAATATTTGATGAAAATGTTCCGCACAGGTGTGGGTTTCTCAGACCTCAACGAAAACATGGATCATCGTTTTGTGGCCGAAGGTAAAAACATCGTTTGGGACAAAGGCTATTTGAAAGAAGAAAACCTCAAGGAAAACAAAATCAGTTTTTGGATTGAAAAACATAACCGATACAGCGACCAAGTTGCTCGTGAAGAAATTGAAAGAAAGAAAGAATTACGCAATCAAACGATTCAACCAAAATTCTTCGGAAATCCTGACCAACGAGTCGCATTTTTGAAAAAAATTTGGTGGGATATGCCACTTTTTGTGCGTCCATTTATCTATTTTTTCCACCGATATTTTATTCAACTCGGTATTCTTGATGGCAAAGAAGGTATGATTTTCCATTTCCTGCAAGCCCTTTG
This sequence comes from Emticicia sp. MM, assembly GCF_001649495.1. Lineage (NCBI taxonomy): Bacteria > Pseudomonadati > Bacteroidota > Cytophagia > Cytophagales > Leadbetterellaceae > Emticicia > Emticicia sp. MM. Next base: position 20,424 of record NZ_LXHX01000090.1, read on the forward strand.
GTTTAGGTTTGTGGTCGATGTAAAGATTTTTGAATTGGAGAGCGAAGAAAAGCTGAAAAACGAAACAAGCAAATGAATAAATCAATAAGTATTTTGGGCTGTGGCTGGTTGGGTTTGCCACTCGGAAAACATTTTTCGGATAAAGGCTATACAATAAAAGGAAGTACAACTAATGAAGAAAAACTACCTATTCTGACAGAAAATGGTATCGAAGCTTTTCGCATTCAACTTAATCCACAAATTGTTGGCGAAAATGTGGATAACTTTTTAAATTCCGAAACGTTGTTGATAAACATTCCTCCACGTATTAGCCTTCAGAAAGTGGATGCCCACGTGGAGCAAATTTCTAATTTGATTACGCACATCAAAACTTCATCTATTAAAAATATCATTTACATAAGTTCGACTTCGGTTTACCCCGAACTGAATAGAGAAGTATTTGAAGAAGATGTCATCACACCCGAGCAATCGGCCAGTCCAACGATGGTAAAAGCCGAAAAGTTATTACTCGCACTTTGGAAAGAATCTTCGATTAATCTAACGATTCTTCGCTGCGGTGGACTGATGGGTTACGAACGAATTCCCGCCAAATATTTTTCGGGTTGGAAAGGTCTCACAACGGGCGATATTCAAGTGAATTACGTCCATCGTGATGATGTAATTAAGGTTATTGAAACTATTATCGAAGATAAGATTTGGAACGAAACTTTTAATATTGTTTCGCCAATTCATCCTACAAGAAAAGAAATTTATGCTAAAAACTGCGAAGAATTAGGCTTTGAGATGCCCGAATTTGTAGCACCAACAGAGCCTCAGCCATTCAAAATCATTAGTTCAAAAAAATGGCTCGAACATTCGAAATATGAATTTATCTACGAAAATCCCTTAGATTATTACTACAAAAGAGTAAACTAAAATTAGTGAGAATGACTGTGACACGCACGACGGTGAGAATTCCAGTTTACGTAATAAGCAGAGGCCATCACTAAAGCACCCGTAACGTTGAAGAGGATTTCGTATGTACCTTTAGCCAAGAATAAACCCGTAAAATTAAAACAGAGAGCAACCACCAAAAGTCGAAGTGGTAATGGATTTTGGTGGTTTCGGTAATCTTTTATCAATAAGAAAATTGCCAAAACTGCACTCGCACCAATCAAATACATTTCTGATTGTTCGCTCAAAAAACTCTCCCCTAAAAATGGTAAAGCTGTCATCAAGAAAGGCATCGCCAAACAATGAATCGTGCAGAGTATTGAAAGCCACAAACCTACTTTATTGAGTGTATGATAATGAGTGAATATTTTCCGCATAAAAAACTCGAATTCTATGATTTATCGCAAGCAGAAACTTGCATGCAATAGTGTTGCAAAGATAAGTATTAATGCAACGCTATTGCAAATATTTTGGTTCAAGTTTGAGTAAATATTATCAGTAAGATTCTTTTTCGTTCGGAAAATCAGACGATTTCACATCTTTTGTATAATTCATTACGGCTTCAGTCATAATTGTATGCAAATCTGCGTAACGGCGTAGGAAACGTGGAGAAAAGTCTTTGTTAATGCCCAACATATCATGTACGACCAAAATTTGTCCATCGCAACCATTTCCTGCACCGATTCCGATTGTTGGAATTGCCACCGAGTCGGTTACTTTTTTGGCGAGAGCAGCTGGAATTTTCTCCAAAACCATTCCAAAACAACCTACATCATTGAGCATTTTAGCATTAGCCATGAGTTGCTCGGCTTCTTCTTCTTCTTTGGCACGCACGGCATACGTACCGAATTTGTAAATAGATTGTGGCGTAAGTCCTAAGTGGCCCATTACTGGAATTCCAGCACTTAAAATACGCTCAATAGATTCTTTTATTTCGATTCCACCCTCCAATTTCACAGCATGTCCACCCGATTCTTTCATAATTCTGATAGCCGAACGCAATGCTTCTTCTGAGTTTCCTTGATATGAACCAAACGGTAAATCTACTACCACTAAAGCTCTTCTTACACCCTTCACAACTGCCTGTGCGTGATAAATCATGTTATCGAGCGTAATCGGTAGCGTAGTTTCGTGACCTGCCATGACGTTTGAGGCAGAATCTCCAACTAAAATAAGTTCAACGCCAGCCGCATCAACGATTTTTGCCATTGAATAATCATAAGAAGTCAAACAGGCGATTTTCTCACCTTTGCGTTTCATTTCTTGAAGCGTATGCGTGGTAATACGCTTAATTTCATTGTGTACTGACATAGAATATTTGTTTAAAAACGTCGGCAAGGTTTTGAACCTTGCCGATGTTAGACTATCTCGGAACAAGCCAGCCTTCGGGGTTTAAATGCTGGCTATTATGCCAAATCTGAAAATTTATTTCGGTTGCACCGCCCGATTCTCCTGCGGTTCCGATGGTTTCTTTTGCACCAACTTTCTGCCCTACTGACAAGAAAATTTGTCGTAAATTGGCATAAACTGTAAAATATTCGCCGTGTTGAATCAAGACAACATTGCCAAGTCCAGGAATTTCAGTTACGTCTTTTACTTCGCCAGCATAAACTGAGCGAACAGTTGCATTGGTAGAAGTCTGAATATCAATTCCGTTATTATTTATTAAAACACCATTCAAAACTGGGTGTTCTTTAATGCCAAATCTATCTGAAATAAAACCTCGCTGAACTGGCCACGGTAAACGAGCTTTTGAAGCTGCAAAAGATTTGCCGAGAGCAGTTTCTACATCATCTAAATCTTTGGTCACTTTCTTCGCAACTGGTTTCTTTACCTTATTTTTAGCTAATTTTGCTTCTCGGTCTTGCTTGAGTTCTCGTTCACGATTTTTACGGGCAATCTCTCGTGCCACCACAGCCGCAATAGACGATTCGAGTTTACTCACCGATTTTTTTGTCGCCTCAATCTCCTTTCTCAAATCTTTTTCCTTTTTCGACAACTCACCCACCATTTCAGTTTGGCGGCTTTTGAGTTGTTCGAGATACTGAGCTTCGGTGAGTTTTGCTGAAATAATTCGTTTTTTATCAGATTTTTTACCTTCCAAGTTTGCTTGTCGCTCACGCAATAAAGCTACCACTTTCATCATCTGAGCCACTTGCGACTTTCGATTATCAGTGTATTGCTGAAGATATTTATACCTCATAATGAGGTCATTAAATGATGATGACGAAAATAAAAAACTCAGTTGATTGATTTTTCCGCTAATTTTTGACGCCCCATAGAGCATGGCGGCATATTCTCGTTGGAGGGTATCAAGTTTTTGTTCGAGTCCACTTTTGGCATCAATAATATCTTGCATTTCCATATCAATCAGCTCCATGTCTTGCTCCATAAGGCCAATTTGCTCTTCTTGCGACGAAATCTGTTCTTTGATTGCCTTGATTTTCCCGACAGTTACTTCTTTTTTCTCTTTGGTGTTTTCTAAGGCACGTTTTGTTTCCGCTATTTTTTCGAGGTTTCTTCGCTTTTCGTTTTCGAGTTGAACCCTGCTCTTTTTTCGGCGTTGGGCAAAAGCATCAGTACCCGCAAGTGTACTCATTACAAAAACACCAATAAAAAAATATATAAAGGTTCTAAGAGCCATTGCAATTAAGGAAGAAATTTATTTCGTCAGACCTTCGGTACAGACGACGCATTTATTTAGGCACATAAGATTTCGGAATACTAAACGCAAAACCTGGGCTTTGGTCGAGTGCTTCAATCTTATTATGTTGCAAATTTATGGAAGTTTGAAGAACCTTGCCATCTTTTTTGGCGTCAATCTTGGCTCTAATGTCTTGCGGGAATATCAAATCGGTGATAGTCAAGAAATTAGAATAATCTATTTCCATTTTGCTATCGCCCGTTTCGTCGCTGGCATTTACTTTTTGAAGTTTCAGATTAGCTTCAGCAATACTATTTTCGATGCTTACAAAACCTTCTTTTTGTTTTATCACAAAATTACCCTCTTGCTTCTCCACTACATCAATTTCACGTTTTTTGATTGGCATATTTCCAATCAAAATCGACTGAACAAGGTCATAATTAAGGTTAAAATTGAACTGTTTACTCAAACTTGCAAAGTCGTATTTATAATACGTACGGTGCAGACGGTCTAAGAAAATAACCGAATCTTTGGTGATGATTCCTCGGCCACCTTCAAGCCCTACCACAATCGATAACCAAATGATGCTATCTTTTTTGATATGAATGTTTACAGGGAAACTCTGCTCTTCGCCACCTGCCGAGAAATTTACTTTTGATTTGATATTGAGATACTTAAAGTCTATTTCGGCGGGTTTTACATCAATTTTAGCAACAACAGGAGTCTCCACTTTAGGCGTTTCGGCTTTAGTTCTTTCATCGGTAACTAAAATCGGTTTTTCGGCCTTCATCGGTTGAGAAGACAGCGTATCAACGGAAACAATATCTTTTTTATGCATCTTGTGTCGCTTGCAAGATGAAGCCGAAAGAATCACAAAAACACTAAGTATCAGAAAAGAATATTTTGACATTTTATGGTTAGTTTATTTCTCCACCCAAATTCTGTGGACAATCGACAACGGACTATTAACTTATTCAATCAACGCCCCAGATTGAATCTTTTTATCAATATTTGTACTATTTTCGCCCATTGAGCGAGCTTTTTTCCATTGTTCAATGGCTTTATCTTTTTCGCCAAGCTGGAAAAGTACATCGCCATAATGCTCAACGATTGTGCCGCTTACGCCTTTTTCTTGCTTCAAAGCACGCTCCAAAAACTCACGTGCTTTTTGGTATTCTTTCATCGTATAAAGAACCCATGCGTGCGTATCAAGGTAGGTTGCGTTATCGCCAAACTTATCAGTCAAACGAGTTGATAATTGCACAGCTCGGCTGAGTTTATCTTTACGCATCGACAAATAATAACTATAATTATTCAGTACGTGTTCGTAGTCGGGGTCAGTTTTCAAAACTGCCTCGTATGCTTCGTCCGACTTGGCGAATTTTTTTAATTCGTTATAAGTATCGCCCAAAAGTGCGTTTACGTGCTTGCCCAATTCGGCATTGTCAACCGATAAATTTCTTGCTTCTTCGAGCGAAGAAACGGCTTTTTGATAATCTTTTTTGGCAAAATTGGCAAAACCATTGTGATACCAAAAAAAAGATTGATTCGGAAAATATTCGATGGCCTCTTCCGAATGTTTCGCCAAACTATCAATATGGTTTAATTTGGCATCTAACTCAACAATGGCCAACCAAACTTCAAAAACTGATTTATCAAACTGCGTTGACTTTACATAATTATCACGAGCAGTCGCCATTTCTCCTTTTTTCATCAACAAATCGCCCAAAACTACGTAGCCTTTTGCTTCATTAGGCGACTGTTTGATTAATTCTTGTGTAAGTGTCAGAAGATTATCAAGTGTTTTGTCGCTGTTATCTTCTTTCATCATGAGCATGTAGCTGCTCAAAATCTTGAACTTAACCTCAACAGGAAGATTTTTGTTAGCAAAAGCTACTTGAAGTTCTTCGTTGCATTTTTCAAGCTCATTTTGTTTGCGATAAATCTCGGCCAATAACACATGAGCTTCGGCAAAATCTGGATTTTTCTTCAACGAATTTTTCAACATCTTGATGGCCTGGTCGTAGCGTTCGTTGGAAATTAGAATCTGTGCTTGTTGCACCACGTATTCTGGTTCGGTTGGCTCAGAAGCAATCAGACGGTCGCCCTCTTCGATGGCTTTTTCGAGCTTGTTTTGTTTCAGATAAATCAATTGTTTTTGTCGAGTGATTTCTTCACTTACACCAATCGTACGCTCAATTTTGTTGTAAATATCAACGGCATCCGAAAATTTTTCCTGTAAAATATAGACATTCGATAAGTCGAGATAATTGTCAACATCTTGCGGAAATTTATCGGCCAACTTCTCGTACATTTCGGCCGCATCTTTATATCGCTTCTGCTTAGTGTAGATTTCGCCCAGAAATTTTCTATAAAACTTATTCGAGTCATCAAGTTTGAGGGCTTTTTCGCTATAAACTGTCGCATTGGCAAGGTCGCTGTTGGCATAATATGCTTTCGCAACCATGTAATTTACGCCCGCACTCGTAGGATTACCTTCGGCGGCTTTTTTGAACAATGGAATAGCTTTATCGTAGGTTTCGGCAATGTAATATTTCATGCCTTCTACGAAATATGCTTCTGATTTTAGGTCTTTCTCCGAAATGCCTTCACTCTCAGTTTTTTTGTTTTTCTGAGCTTCCGAAAACATCGGTAAAGCAACCAAAGCTAAGTATATGATTTGTTTGAATCTCATTGTTAAATTTTGTAGTAGCTTTTCAACGCTAAAAAACACTAAATATTGCAAGTGTCAATGACGCAAGATCCTTGCCAAAGAACAGTCAAAGTTCCTAATTTTTCTTGATAAAACAGCTATATTCACCCCATTCTTTTGAGGTTCGGAATCAAAAACAGTTTGTTTTGGCAAGATAATTGAAATATTTTTGTGTAACCTAATATAACCCATTGAAATGGCAAAGCAAAAACCACAAGCAAAAACCATTGCGAAGAAAGAAAGCACGCAGTCAGTAGCCGTAGAGCAATCGGCCAATAATCAATTAATTAGCACATCACTCGAACAAAACCTTGTTCGCTGGACTCCAGCCATCTTTGCGGCACTTATTTTTGTGAGTTATTCTCCAGTATGGCAAAATACCTTCGTTTGGGACGATAAACCGTATATCATTCTCAACGAATACGTAAAAAATTTCGACCTTAAAGGTCTTTTAACCGAATACCACGTGGGTAACTACCATCCACTTACGATGCTCTCGCTTGCCATTGAGTACGCACTCGTGAAAGAACAAACGTGGCTCTATCACCTCGATAATCTTATCTTACATACACTCAATAGTTGGTTGGTTTTCAAGCTTATTCAGAAACTCAACGGTAGCTTTTGGGTAGCATTTTTTACAGGTGCTTTGTTTGCCATTCACCCGCTGCACGTTGAGTCGGTAGCGTGGGCCGCTGAGCGTAAAGACGTACTTTATACGATATTCATATTACTTTCTATTTGGTATTACATCAAATTCGATGAAACCCAAGATAAAAAATGGTATGCGGTTTCTATCCTACTTTTTCTGGCTTCGTGTTTATCAAAAGGTATGGCCGTAGTTTTGCCAGCGTTGTTAATCATCACCGATTATTGTTTCTTGAAAAAGCCAATCAATGCGAAGCTTTTCATTAATAAAATACCATATTTTGTTCTTACGCTCATTTTTGCCTACATGGCCACTCACGCCCAAAAAGATGCAGGTGCTGATGCAACTTCGGTGATTTCAAATGCTTATACCTTGGGCGAACGCATCTTGATGTCATGCTACGCATTTTGTTTTTATTGGGTAAAAACTCTCGTTCCGTTTAAACTTTATGCGTTTTATCCGTACCCAGGAAAACCAAACGGAAGCCTTCCAGCAATCTATTCAGGGGCTTTTCTTGGTGTATTTCTGTTGGTTGGAGCAATCTTATGGTTTGGTCGCAACGACAAACGTATTTGGTGGGCAGGTGCATTTTTCTTAATTGCCGTTTCTACAGTTTTGCAGTTTCCATTTCCTGTGGGTAGTGCTATTGTAGCCGACCGCTATTATTATCTTTCTTCAATCGGGCCATTGTTTTTATTGGGGCTTGCCTTCAATCGGTTCTACCAAAAAAGTAAGGCCGCTTTACCAGTTTTTGCCATAGTTGCTTTGGGTTTGTGTGCCTTGAGTTTCAAACAAACAGGTACTTGGAAAAATGGTTTGACACTCTTCACTCCTGCCGATAAAGCGTTCCCAGATGATGCTATGATTTTGAGTAATTTGGGCTGGTATTACTTAGAAAACAAAGAGTTTCCAACCTCGAAAGGCTATTTGATGCGTGCCGATGATGGGGGCTTTAAAAATGGTGATGTTTGCCGCACGATTGGCTCAATGTTTTTAGATGAAGGAGATAGCAAAACTGCCCTCAAATATTTTGAAAGAGCTACGCAGTATTTACCAAAAACCAACCGCACAAACTGGCTTTTGGGAACAGCACATTATCGTTTAGGAAATATGGCAGAAGCCGAAAAATATTACCGTGAAGCCGTAGCCAATGAACCAAAAAACGCCGAGTATTTGAATGTTTGGGGTTTATCGCTCACGGGATTGAATAGATTTGAGGAATCTCGCAAAGCTTTTGATGATGCCATTAAGTTAAAACCAGACCTTTGGGATGCTTATCTCAATCATTCATACACATACCGACTCGAAAAGAAATTTGACCAAGAAATTAAGGAATTAGATGCTTTATTGACTAAAAATCCAGATTATTTGACGGCTTACCGCAATATTGGTGTTACGTACGTTGACTTAAAGGAAGATGATAAAGCCGTTAGTTACTGGAAAAAAGGAGCAGAAAGAGACAAAACTGGCGAATACGAATATAATATCGGTATCAATTATGTGGCTCGTGGAGATATAAAAACCGCTACCGAGTGGTACATAAAATCAGCCAAAGAAGGCAACGCCAATGCAAAAGGAATTTTAGAGAAGAATGGGGTGAAATATTAGTTCTGAGTTTAGAGTTCTGAATTCTGAGTTTTAGAATAAATTAACTCAGAACTCAGAACTCATAATTCAGAACTTTATTAAATGTACTGATTGATAATCATTTCAAATAATTCTTGTTTGCCGCTGATTTGTTGTGGCTCGCCAGTTGCTAATGCAATGCGGTGCAAGTCAGCTAAACCTAATTTACCTGCATCAAACAAAGCACCATCTCCGCTATCAAAAGATGCGTAACGATTCGCACGAAGTTTTTTGTATTCAGATTTTTCAAGAATATCGTTTGCAATCAACAATGCACGAGCAAACGCATCCATTCCAGAGATATGAGCAATGAAAATATCATCTAAATCCGTTGAATTTCTACGAGTTTTAGCATCAAAGTTGATACCGCCCGTTTTGAATCCACCAGCTTCAACGATAATCAACATCGACTCAGTTAATTCATATAAATCAATCGGAAATTGGTCTGTATCCCAACCATTTTGGTAATCTCCACGGTTAGCATCGATACTTCCCAACATATCAGCATCAACCGCCATTTGAAGCTCATGAGCAAAAGTATGACCAGCCAAAGTAGCGTGGTTTACCTCTAAGTTCAACTGGAAATCTTTATCCAAACCATACTGACGCAAGAAACCAATTACAGTCTGAGCATCGTAATCATATTGGTGTTTCGACGGCTCGCAAGGTTTTGGCTCGATGTAGAATTTACCAGTAAATCCTTGTTGACGTGCATAATCACGAGACATTGTCAAGAATTGACCTAAGTGGTCGATTTCTTTCTTAGTATTTGTATTCAACAAAGACATATAACCTTCACGACCTCCCCAGAATACATAACCTTCACCACCTAAAGCGATAGTAGCATCGATAGCATTTTTCACTTGGAAACCTCCGTGAGCAACTACCGAGAAATCAGGGTTTGTTGAAGCACCATTCATATAACGCTTGTGCGAGAATAAATTGGCAGTTCCCCAAAGCAATTTCATGCCACTTTCTGCTTGCTTTTGTTTTGCTAAAGAAACGATTTCTTCTAAATTTTTCTGAAATTCAGCTTGAGAATTTCCTTCTGGAGCAATATCAGTATCGTGGAAACAGTAAAAAGGTGTTCCAAGTTTTGTCATAAACTCAAATGCTGCATCGAGTTTTTGTTTCGCTGCATCCATTGGGCTTGAAGCTACATCCCAAGGGAAAATTTTTGTTCCTGGACCGAATGGGTCGCCACCGTTACCACAGAATGTATGCCAGTAAGCTGTTGCAAAACGTAGGTGTTCGGCCATTGTTTTGCCAGCTACTACACGGTTTGCATCATAGTATTTGAATGCTAAATAGTTATTTGATTCTCTTCCTTCGTAAGCGATTGCTTCTTTGATAAACGGAAAATACTCTTTTTGGCCAAGAGTTACTTTAAGATTTGACATGATGGTAGTATTTTTATTGGTTTTGTTCGCAATTATGATGCGAAGTAAATTATTAAGTGTCAATTATACAATTAATTTTAAATAATTATTTTTAGCACGATTATAAAGATTACAAGATAGACAGTATTATTGAAAACTGGTTGTATGAATAAAATGCGTCACTTAACGATTCTGATTAGATTTTTTCTTTAAATTTGGATATAAATATTAATGCTATGGTCAAAGATAAAGAAATTATCACCCTGCCACGTACATTAGAAGAATTTCAAACTTGGGAGCCAAACGATGGTTTTAAGTATGAATGGAATGACGGTGAATTGATTAAATTTACTGGAATGAATAAACTACAAGTCAAAGTTTATGATGTTCTGAATACTCTTTTCATCAAAAAGGGATACTGGGAAACAGGTATTTTTATTTCTGAATACGATGTGTAACTAACTTTATAGGAATTCAAATAAGCAAACCTGATGTTTTCTATTTTACAAAGAACAGATTGAGGCTGCTGATAAAAACAAAGACATTATTACTTTGCTATTGAAATTATCTTTGGAAATCAGTATTAATCACTTTCGGGAAAAAATAGCCTTCAAGTAAAACTTTATAATTATATTTTCTTGTAGTTTTGTAGCAAGAAACCTGACCCCAATATGCACAGAAAACTACTCTTTATTCTTGCCTTTGTATTTATTGCTGAAGTATCACAGGCACAAGCCTTTACATATTATCCATTCAATTCTGTATTTTCGATTGCCACAAATCCCAGTAAAGCTGTTTGGGCTGATTTCAGATTTCAGATGAATTCTTACTTTTCATCACTAAGCACTGAGGTTTCGCCGATGTTTAATTTGAATAAATCAGAACGAGCAAAATTCTACATTGGTGCTGGCGTGAAAGCTAATTTTCTGAATGCTTTAAACCCTGATGCGTCAAAGCAATCGCCATTAGAAGGTTATTGTTTGAATGCAGGGGTCAGAACTTCACCAGTTCAAAAATTACCAAGATTACAGGTCGTTTTTGAACTTTCGCCTTATGCCAACAAAAACTTTGATTTAGGCGTTTTCAGAGCAAATTTAGGTTTAGGTTACGTTTTAGGCAAGAAAAAGCAATAAACTATATTTTACGTTCGTTTGTAGGTTTATGTGAACCAACAACAGTAAACTATAAATGAAAACTTTTGCTACCTTAACGATTACCTTATTGAGTTTTTGTGTATTTTCTCAACAAAAACTACCATTTATTCCCCGCCCAGCCGTCTCGTTTTTCTTCAATGAAAAACTCGCAGACAACAAAAAAACAGTTTCAAAGTCAGATACACTTCTTGAGGTTAAAGCAATTTTGCAGGGTGAGCAGAAACAAAAAATGCCAAATTTGACTTTTTTGATTAGTGAAGTTGAAGTTGCTCTTATCCGAAATGATAAAAAAATAGCAGGTTTGGTACTCTCAGAAGGAAAAGGAAGCCTTGCTCCACTGGCTTTGCTGGTTTCGGCAGGAGATAGGTACCAGCTAACTGTAAAAGGAATAAAATTTCTACATGAGGGTACTTATTCCGATGTAGGCACAGGCGATGTTATTAAAAATTTTGTTTTTGAATAAGAATAACGTCGGCAGCGTTCGAAACGCTGCCGACGTTTGTATTTTATAGTTTCTTCTCTTTCTCCAATTTTTCTGCTTTACTAAATTGTTTAATGGCCGTCGTAACGATTGGGTCTTGGCTATAAACAATTTGATAAAACTCATTATTTAATCCATTTTTCATGTTTCGCTGCCAAATATGTCGGGCAATATTTGCTTTGATTTGTAGCTTGATAAACTCTTTCGAGCGACCAAACTCAGCAGCATTAAACTTGATTTCAGAACTATTGGCAAGTTTTTTTACTTCTTCGAGCATTGCATCACTTATCACAAAACTATTTAAAAAAGCACTAAAAGGCTGTTTTTCAAGCGTTTTACGATTTACGTTTGAATAGTTGAGGGCATATTCACGCAGAATATTTTTGCCGTAAAGTTCGAGTAAATATTTAGTAATGTGGCTTGTATCTCTTGGTACAAAAATATCGGGCGTTACACCACCACCGCCATAAACGAGTCGGCCTCCTTTGGTTTTGAAACGCATTTTTGGGTTATTTTTAATGCTATCTGCAATGAAAAACTCACCTGATTTTCCACGTTCGTCCAGTTCATTTTCGTAGTTTTCTAAATGCCCTTTTTCATAAGGTTTCTGGATACTTCGTCCGCTCGGAATATAATAACGAGAAATTGTTAGGCGAAGCTCCGAGCCGTCAGAAAGCTGAATTGGTTGCTGAACCAAACCTTTGCCGAATGTGCGACGACCAACAATCAAAGCACGGTCATAGTCTTGCAAAGCTCCCGAAAGAATCTCCGAGGCCGAAGCACTTCCTTCATCAACCATCACTACGATTGCCCCTTTTTCAAACATTCCGTCGTTTCCTGCGTAAGTTTTTCTGTTATTCCGTGCATCTTTTCCATCGGTATAAACAATCACATCTTTTCCACCTACAAGTTCATCAACAATATCCGTTGCTCTGTCCATGTAGCCACCAGGGTTTCCTCTCAAATCAAGCAATAATTGTTTCATGCCTTGTTTTTTAAGATCGGTCATGTGCTGTTTAAATTCGTCGTAAGTAGTTTCGGTAAAACGATTTATCTTGATGTAAGCCGTTTTTTTATCTTCCATCAGATAGGCAGCATCAATCGAATATTGAGCGATTTTATCTCTCACAACCGTAAACTTTAATAAATCTTTGAATCCTCGACGTTTTACTTCCAGTTTTACTTCCGTGCCTCGTTTTCCACGCAGACTTGCAAAAATATTCGTACTATTGGCTTCTTTTCCTGTCAGTTTATTATTGTTTGCTTTCAGGATGGCGTCGCCACTTTGAATCCCGACGGTTTCAGAAGGCCCACCTGCCAGCGGCGTGACAACATAGAGTGTATCATTAAAAACGTTAAACTCTATACCAATGCCATCGAAACCACTTTCGAGTTGTGAGCGAGCAATATCAGCTTCTTGCGGCGGGAAATAGTAAGTATGTGGATCGAGTTTTTCGAGCATTTTTGTAATCGAATAATCGACCAGCGAATCGGTATTTACGCTATCCACATAGCTGCGATTAATGTAGGTCAGAATCTCTTTAAATTTATTAGAACTCCGAGAAATATCACCGCCAACTCGTCGTCCGCCAAAAAAAGTTGCTCCAATCAAGATTCCAATCACAAGTGTAGTTGCTACCACAATCGGTGTGCGAATCGTTGTTTGATTATTTTGAATTTTATTTTCTTCCACTTTTTATTTTAGTTTAAAGATTGTTTTTTTGTTTCATATTATTTCATGTTGTTTTGGAAGTCAATACCTTTGAAAAGGAAGATCTCAACATTTTTCAACAATTTGTAACAAATTTAAACAAACACTTAAAAATTAGTTCGTACTTTTAGAAACAGATTATTGTGATAATAAATTACATAAAACTGTATAAATTTCTATTCTAAACCCCAATTTACTAAAGAAATGTCTGAAAATCAATCTCGACGCTCGTTTCTCCAAAATCTCGGTGTAGGACTTGGCACAACGGCCGCCGCTTTTGCCGTTCCATCAGTAATGGCTGTGCCAGAAATGGCCGCTCCAAAAGATGATAAAAAACTCGGTGTTGCACTCGTTGGTTTGGGTAGTTACGCCAAAAATCAGTTGGCTGTTGCCTTAGAAAATGCCAAAAATTGTTACTTAGCAGCTATCGTAACGGGTTCACCTGCAAAAGCCGAAGAATGGACGAAGAAATACAATTTGCCCAAAGAAAGTGTTTACAACTATCAAAATTTTGATGAAATAGCTAAAAATAAATCGGTTGATATTGTATATGTGGTTTTGCCAAATTCGATGCACCCCGAATTTGTGATTCGTGCAGCAAAAGCTGGCAAGCACGTCATGTGCGAAAAACCAATGGCCAATTCGGTAGCCGAATGTGATGCCATGATAAAAGCCTGCAAAGATGCGGGCGTGCAGTTAGGCGTAGGGTATCGCCTTCATTTTGAGCCATTTACGCAAGAAATCATGCGAATCGGTCAGAAAAAAGAGAAAGGTAATGTGAGGTTTATGCAAACTAACTTTGGCTTTACCATCGGCGACCCAACGCAGTGGCGTTTGAAAAAAGCAATGGCAGGCGGCGGACCTTTGATGGATGTAGGTATTTATTGCGTACAAGCATCTCGCTACGTAACGGGCGAAGAACCACTTTGGGTAACAGCTCAGTTTGGGCCAATTACTGATAAAGAGCGTTTTAAAGATGTAGAGGAAAGCGTTTCGTGGCAAATGGAGTTTCCAGGCGGAGCGATGGTGAATGGTTTTACTTCGTATAAATCAAATATTGAGCAGCTTTATGTTTCGGCCGATAAAGGTTGGATGCAGCTGAGTCCAGCGTATAGTTATGGCCCAATTAAAGGAAGTACTAACGACGGGAGCTTGAAATTGCCAGTAGTGCATCATCAGACAGTAATGATGGAAGCTATTTGCAAAGAAATGATTGAAACAGGAAAATTTCCGAAACACATTGATGGTGATGAAGGTAAGCGTGATATGAAAATCTTGATGGCTATTTACGAAGCCGCTCAAACTGGGAAACGGGTGAGTTTGGTGTAGGAGAGATTTGAGATACGAGACATGGGATTCGAGATTTTAAACATAGGTTTTTGGGGAAATATAATTTGCTTTAACTTTTTCTCGAATCTCATATCCCCAATCTCATGTCTTCAACCAAACCATTTTCCAAGTTTTGTCGTTATACGTATTCAAACAAAATCTATCAAACACAAATGAAAAAAATCGTTTTACTATTCTCTCTTTTTGTATCAATGGGAGCGATGGCACAAGGTATCAAAACGCCAGCTCCGAGTCCAACCCAAATTATCAAGCAAGATTTTGCACTTTCATCAATCGAAGTAAACTATTCTCGTCCGTTGGCTAAAGGTCGTAAGATTTTTGGCGATTTAGTGCCTTTTGGTGCTATGTGGAGAACAGGTGCTAACGGTGCAACTAAAGTGACTTTCGGCGAAGACGTGAAAGTTGGAGGTGTAGCAGTAAAAGCAGGTTCGTATGCACTTTACTCAATTCCAAATGCTGGTGAGTGGGAAATTATTTTGAACAAAGGCGTAAATAATGGTGGTTTGAATGGCTATAAAAAAGAAGAAGATGTAGCTCGTTTTAAAGTAAAAACAATGACTTTACCAATGAATATCGAATCACTTACGATTATCATTGGTGATGTGATGGCTGCATCGGCAAATATCCAAATTTTGTGGGAAAACACAGCCGTTAGCATTCCAGTAGAAGCTGATATTGATAGCAAAATCATGAAATCAATTGATGCAGCTATGAATGTTGATAGCCGTCCGTACTTTGCCGCAGCCAGCTATTATTTTGATAATAGCAAAGATATGGCAAAAGCATTGGAATGGGTAAACAAAGCCATTGACGCTCAACCAAGTGCTTATTGGATGGTACACTTAAAAGCAAAAATCCAAGCCAAAATGGGAGATAAAGCAGGTGCAAAAGCAACGGCAACAAAAGGAATCGAATTAGCAAAAGCAGGTGGAAATCCTGATTATGTAGCTTTAAACGAAAAATTGATTGCTACTTTGAAGTAAGAATATTTCAAATTGGCGTATATATAGAAGCTCTCTTTCATTAGGAAGAGAGCTTTTTTGATGCTTTTTTTCTTGAAAAAACAAAATCCGCTAAATAAAATTTATCCAAAAAAAATTGATTTGGCAAATAATTTATCCTAATTTTGTCTAATATTTAGAAAAACCAACTAAATAAAGAATTTTAAAAGGATAATTTAACTTATATCAATAATGTCAGCAGCAACAAAAACTTATCTCCCTTACAAGGTAAAAGACATCACTCTTGCCGATTGGGGTCGCAAAGAAATTAAATTAGCAGAAGCCGAAATGCCAGGTTTGATGGCAATCCGTGCGGAATATGGCCCGTCGAAACCATTGGCAGGTGCAAGAGTAGCAGGATGTTTACACATGACAATCCAAACTGCGGTTTTGATTGAAACCCTTGTGGAGTTAGGTGCTGAAGTAACTTGGTCTTCTTGTAATATTTTCTCAACACAAGACCACGCTGCTGCTGCTATTGCTGCTGCTGGTATTCAGGTTTATGCTTGGAAAGGTCAAACAGCCGAAGAATTCGACTGGTGTATTGAGCAAACTTTGTTTTTTGGTGAAGAGCAAAAACCATTGAACATGATTTTGGATGATGGTGGAGACCTTACAAACATGGTATTTGATGTATATCCAGAGCTTATCGCTGGTATCAAAGGCTTGTCAGAAGAAACTACAACTGGTGTTCACCGCTTGTATGAGCGTATGAAAAATGGCACATTGTTCTTGCCAGCTATCAACGTAAATGACTCAGTAACAAAATCGAAATTCGATAATAAATACGGTTGTAAAGAATCATTAGTTGATGCGATTCGTCGTGCAACTGACGTAATGATGGCAGGTAAAGTTGCTGCCGTTGCGGGTTATGGTGATGTAGGTAAAGGTTCGGCTGACTCACTTCGTGGAGCTGGTTGCCGTGTATTAGTTACTGAAATCGACCCAATCTGTGCTTTACAAGCAGCAATGGATGGCTATGAAGTTGTAACAATGAACGAGGCCGTAACTCGTGCGAATATCTTCGTAACAGCTACTGGTAACGTAAACATCATCCGTGACCGTCACTTCAAAGCAATGCGTGATAAGGCTATCGTTTGTAACATCGGTCACTTCGATAACGAAATCGACATGGCTTGGTTGAACCAAAACTATGGCCACACAAAATCGACTATCAAACCACAAGTTGATATGTATGAAGTTGATGGCAAAGAAATCATCATCTTAGCTGAAGGACGTTTGGTAAACTTAGGTTGTGCAATGGGACATCCATCATTCGTGATGTCATGTTCATTCTCAAACCAAACTTTGGCTCAATTAGAGTTATGGAACAACACCGAGAAATACGAGAAAAAAGTTTACGTTCTTCCTAAGCAATTAGATGAGAAAGTAGCGGCTTTCCACTTAGCTCACGTTGGTGCTAAATTAGATACTTTAGATGCAGAGCAAGCTGCTTATATCGGTGTTTCGACAGAAGGACCATTTAAGTCTGAAATGTATCGTTACTAAGATTTCGTAGAGTTTTTACACAAAAATGCCCATTTATTGAAAAATAGATGGGCATTTTTGTGTTTTATATCTTTACATAAAACAAGATGATTTTACTGAAACGTCTATCTTTTTGTGGTTTAAGTCTCCAAAGTGCCTACAAATGTTTTTTAATCGCTAATTTCACTTTGTTAAATTATTCTTCATCAAAATCTCTAAATTACTAACCATGAACAAGAAAATTGTCATTTTATTGACAGCCTTTGCGATGTCTTGCGGAGCCTTCGCTCAAGATGCCGTAAATTATCAACTCCCTCCTAAAGAAGTTTCTGATTTGCTTTTAGCAAAACCTACGCCCGATGTGAGCATTGATAGTCAAGGCGAATGGATGCTCCAAAGCGAACGTAATTCATATCCGACCGTTGAGGAGTTGGGTCAGCCCGAAATCAGAATTGCGGGTTTGAGATTAAACCCTAATAACTTCTCGCCGAGCCGACAAACTTTCATCAATAATTTTACGCTGAAAAACATCAAAACTGGTAAAGAATTCAAAATCAGTGGCTTACCAGCAAACATGTTGGCAGGAAATGTAAGATGGAATCCGAGCGAAAAGAAAATTGCTTTCACAAATACAACTAACAACCGAGTTGATTTATACATTATTGATGTAGCAACAAAAGTGGCTACCAAAGTAAATAAAAAGGCTTTAAACGTAGTTTTAGGTGCAGACCTAACTTGGTTTGATGATAACGCAATTGTTTATAAAACTGCCATAAGTTTGCCAAGTGCAGCTCCTGCAAAGCCAATCACACCAAAAGGTCCAACCGTTCAGCAAAATATCGGAAAAGCTGCTCCAGGCCGAACTTACCAAGATTTAATAAAAACACCTTACGATGAACAACTTTTTGAGTTTATGGCAATGGCTCAGATGGTGATTAATCGTGGAGGCGTAGAAACGCCGATTGGCAAACCTGCTATTTATGAATCTTATACTTTATCGCCCGATAAAAAATACTATTTACTGGAGGTTTTGAAGAAGCCATTTTCGTATTTAGTTACTGCCAGTGGTTTTCCTACATCAGTTTCGGTAGTTGATGTTACTGGAAAGTTAGTCAAAGAAGTTGCCGATTTACCAAGTGCCGAAACTCGTCCGTCGGGCAATGATAATGTGCAGAATATTCCAAGAGGATTTGAATGGCGAAGCGATGAAGCTGCAACTTTGGTGTGGGCAATGCCACTCGATAGTGGTTTGATTAAAAAGAATGTGGAATTTCATGATGTAGTTTATGCACAAGCGGCTCCTTTCAAAGCCGAGAAGCAAGAGCTATTCAAAACAAAAATGCGTTTCCGTGGTATTACTTGGGGAAATGAAAGCTTTGCGTGGGTTTCGGAAGGACTTGCTGGTAAACAGACCATCAAAGTGAGTAGGTATAATAGCAGCACAAAAAGTATCTCTACACTTTTTGAACGCAATACAACTGATGCTTACGGAAATCCAGGAACGCCTTTGATGGAGAAAAATAGCTTCGGTAAACAAGTGATTTTGGTAGAAGGCAACAAGATTTTCTTGAATAATATGGTTGGTTCTTCGCCAAAAGGTGATTTGCCATTTTTAAGCCTTTTTGATATTGACACCAAGAAAACCGAACAACTTTGGCGATGCAGCGAAGGTACGTATGAATTTGTGGTTGATGTGTTAGACGCTAAAAATCTAACGTTTATCACTCGAAAAGAATCAAAAACCGATGTACCTAATTTTTATATCAAAAACTTAAAATTACGCATTGCAGATATGCCAATCACGGCATTTACGAATCCGTACCCAGCGTTGGTGGGTGTAACTAAACAAAAAGTAAAATATACTCGCAAAGACGGTATTGAGCTTACAGGAGATTTGTATTTGCCAAAAGGTTATAACAAAGAGAAAGATGGTCCATTGCCAGTGTATATGTGGGCGTATCCGAGAGAATTTAATAATGCAGCTGATGCTGCACAAGTACGTGGAAGCGAAAATAAATTTATCACGATTGCGTGGGGAAGCCCGATTTACTACGTAACACAGGGTTTTGCGGTGCTTGATAATGCCGAAATGCCAATCGTGAGCAAAGGTGGTGATACCAAACCAAACGATAATTTTATCGAGCAACTTACGCTAAACGCCGAAGCAGCGGTTAATCATTTGGCAGAAATGGGCGTAGGTGATAGAAACCGTATGGCAGTTGGCGGGCATAGCTACGGTGCTTTTATGACCGCCCATTTATTGAGCCATACAAAGTTATTCAAAGCAGGAATTGCAAGAAGCGGAGCTTATAATAGAACATTGACTCCATTCGGTTTTCAAGCCGAAGATAGAACTTATTGGGAAGCTCCTGATTTGTACTATAAAATGAGTCCGTTTAGCTATGCCGATAAAATCAAGACACCACTTTTGTTAATTCACGGTGATACCGATGATAACCCTGGTACATTCCCTATCAATAGTGAGCGTATGTTTGCCGCCATCAAAGGACACGGAGGAACAGTACGTTTTGTATTTTTACCTTACGAAGCTCACGGCTACCGAGGTAAAGAAAACCTCCTTCACATGCTTTGGGAGCAAAATGAATGGTTGAAGAAATATGTAAAAGAGGCTAAATAATCGATTCTATATGCAAAACGCCCAGTTATTTTTCAATAGCTGGGCGTTTTTTGATTTTCTTATTCTTTCAAACCAGTATTAAGAGCTGGTTTTTCAAAGCTCCATTCACTACGTTCGAGTTTTCTTTGTGTCGGATAAACTTCGTCAAGGGTATTTCCATCATAAATTCGGCCATTCTTGATAACCATCTTGACCGAATTAGAATTACGAATATTCTCTAAGGGGTTTTTATCTAAAATTAGTAAATCAGCCAATTTGCCATTTTCGATACTTCCTAAATCTTTGTCAAGTCCAAGAGCAGTAGCACCCAAAATCGTGGCGGTGCGGAGAGCATCGTGGTTTTTCATTCCTCCACTTTGCATCGACCACAACTCCCAGTGATAGCCCAGTCCTTGGAATTCTCCGTGACTACCAATTCCTGCTAAAGCTCCACTTTCCACCATTGATTTCATTGACTTGGCGTGTTTTTGGAATACATGCTCTTCTGGCATAAACCAAGCTGGCACACGACGAGTTTTTTCGGCCAATTCTTCATAAGGCATGAAGTTTTGCATTTTTTTATCGTGGTAAGGGTTTTCGGTTTCAAAATAATAGATTTCAGCAAAAGGACCACCGTAAGCAACTAAAAGCGTAGGCGTAACGCACATTCTTGAAAAAGAAATCGCTTTTACTACATCATTATAAAGCGGATAAACAGGAATGGCATGTTCGTGGCCAGGGTATCCATCGAGCATATTAGTCATGTTTAGCTTATAATTCAAACCGCCCTCGGTTGTTGGCATCAATTGTTGTCCTTTAGCTGCTTTTATAATCCATTGACGAATTTGGCGGTTTCCTGTCAAATACATTTTGATGTATTTAGTATTATAGTATTTGCTGTACTGACGCAAAGCATTGATTGCCTGCGTTGAATCTTTGATATTATATGACCAATATCCAACACCTGGGCCTGTTGAGTAAACTCTTGGCCCGACCATTTTGCCAGCCTCTACCATATCCGAATAAGTAAGTACATCTGTGGTGGCAGTCTGTGGGTCACGGGTAGTGGTAACTCCATAAGCAAGATTGGCAGAATATACCCAAGCCTGATTTTTTTGAATGCCCCATTGCGGCCACATGTGAGCGTGTGTATCGACAAAGCCAGGAATAATAGTTTTCCCTTTGGTATCAATTACTTTTGCCCCAGTAGTATTTTTGAGTGTTCCGCTTTTTCCGTAGCTTTTAATTCGGTTATTCTCTATCAAAATGTCTCCATTTTCAATGATTTCATCGCCTTTCATTGTGATGATTCTTGCTCCTTTCAATAAAACATTTCCAGTCGGAGCATCTTTTGCATAAAAAACCTTAATTTCTACTTCTTGAATTTTGTATTTAGGGTCTTCTTTTTTGGGAGGAGTTTTCTTACTTACATTCGAGCTATCGGATTTTACCTTCACTGAATCGGTTTTAACTTTATTGAGTGAATCGGCTTTTTGTTTTTCTTGCAGTTTTTTGGCAGTTTTCAAACTATCATCAAATGCTTTTGACTTCTCTAAATCATAGACAAAATGAAAACGCCCCAAAGACCAATGTATTTTTTGAGCATTACTTGACCACGCTGGAAACTCCCCTCCTAACTCGGTTAATTTTTTTGCAGGAAACTGCGAAGCCGAAGGCTCAGAAACTGAGATATTAACGGTTTTCCCTGTTTTAGGGATATTCACTACATAAATTTCATTATTGATTTGAGCTAAAGCTTTTTCGCCATCTGGTGACATCAACGTTTGCGAAGCGGGCGAAGGTTTATTAACTTCCATAGCTTCGGCAGTTTTTTCCGAAAGCATACAGTTATGCACAAACTCTTCTCCTTCGATACTCATACCGTAGGTAGTGATACCTGTAATTTTGGCGTGAACTTTTTCATCAGTTCCATCCCATTTGATAGATTGTATTGCTCCTTCGCTTCCACTCAAATAAATACGGTCTTCATTTTTTACAAAGTGTGGATTACTGCGGTCACGAGCTTTATCAATGATAGTGATATTTCCGCCATTGGCATCAATCCAGCAAATTTCATCTTCGGCATTATTGGCAACAGGCCCAATTGATTCACGATACGTTTGTAATTTACTACGAATGAATACAATTCTGTCTCCCTTGAGTGTCCAAACAGGTTGGCTGTAAAGGGCAGAAACTGATGTTAATTTTTGTAAATTCGTCACTCCATTTATATTGGCTTTGTAGAGATTTCCACCTTCGGGTGTCCAAGTTGTAAAAACTAATTGTGTTCCATCTGGCGACCAAGCAAGATTGGCTTCTGTAAAGTCGTTGTTGCTAAGACGTCGAGGAGTACCATTCGGGAAATCCATCACATATGCTCGATTGAGTGCTGTAAAAGCTAATTTACGGCCATCGGGAGAAGGAACTGCGTCACGAATTTGGGTAACAAGTGCGTGGGTTGTATCAGAGATTGGATACTTAAATTCGAGTTGAGGTCCCATTTCGAGTTCCATGTTTACGTCAAATGGAATTTCAGTGGAGCTACCACTATTAATGGCAACTTTATAAATTTTACCACCATAAGAAACGATAAGGTATTGATTATCGGGCGTGAAAGACATAGCAGGCAAAACACCCATGGTTGCTATTGACTCTTGTTCATCTCTTTGAACTGGATAAGCCAGCCATTTTTCATCGCCAGACTGTAAGTTTCTTAAAACTAAACCTGTTTTATCTTCAAATCGTGAGCCATAAACCAGCCATTTCCCATCACTTGAAAGGGTTGGTGTAAATGCCGAGCCATATCGTGATGTAATTGTGGTACGTTTGGCATTTTCACGGTCATAAATACCAATTTGGTATTGCGGCATCATGGCATTGTAATTCCAAGCCCCTGTTCGTTGCGAAAAATAAATATATCGCCCGTCGTGGCTAACAGCAGGGTCAATTGTTTTTAATTTTTCGGGTTGGTCGATGAGCTGAACACCCCCACCCCCATCTTGATGCACCATCCAAAGTTGCACATTCATACGGCCTTTTGCAAAAACAATATAATTCCCGTCGGGAGTCCAATCAGCAGAAGCGTAGTTTTGGTCACGGTCTTTGGTTACTTGAATGGTATCTTTTTTATCAAAATCAATGTACCAGATATTATCAGAGCCACTTCGGTCAGAGATAAATAAGAGTTTTTTGCCATCTGGACTATATCTTGGATGCGTATCGTATGCCAAACCCTTGGTAATGGTTGTTGCTTTTCCACCACCGAAAGGAATGATATAAATATCTCCAACCAAGTCAAAAGTAATATTTTTTGCATCGGGACTCACATCCACTGAGAGCCACGTACCTTCAGTAGTGTTATGTTTAAATTTTCGAGTCGCTTTCAGAGGTAAATCTTTGTAACGCACATATTGAGTTGTATCTTTTTTTAGAGAATCGTTTAGAAAATTCTCATCAAAAGAGCTTTTCCCATTAAAAGCTCCTGCTACTAATGTAAAAGAAAAGATACTTGCAGAGAAAAGCGATAACATTAAATAATTAGTAAACTTTTTGTTCATTGAGAGAGGTGTTTTTAGTTGATAATCAAATATAAATAAAACATTTGGGATTTAACTTCAGTGAGTATTTTCCAACAAAAAAAATCCCCAAATGATGTGGCATTTGAGGATTTTTTTAGCTTAAGCGAATGTTATTTTTTCGGCGGAACTGTTCCCATCTTGATTAAAACTGCATCAGTAAGGTCATCTTTGCCATTATCGGCTGAATAAAGCATTACGGTATTTGATTCGTTATTTCCTGAATCAGCGTTTCTTCTGAAAACAATCTTATAGCCTTTTTCGGCTGCAACAACTTTAATAGTAGCATTTACTTTTTCACGAATTTCCAGAAATCTTTCTTGAATCATTTTTTGTAAGTCAGCTTGTGAACTAGTTTGAAACTCTTCAGCATCTTTTTTTAGGTTTTGAACCAACTTTAATTTAGCATTCAAAGAATCGGTTGTGAGACCTGTAATATCTTTCATCATTGCTTGATAAATCTCATATTCTTCTTGATATTTTTTTGCTTTTTGTTCGAGTTTTGTTTCAAAACCTACTTTTTTTGAAGCAATTTCAGCTTGAAGACTTTTCATTTCCTTAACATTTTGTAAGATATAATCTTCGTAAACGTAAGCGAGTTTTAAACCTTGTGTGGCTGGTTTGGCTGTTTTTGATGCTTGAGAAAACCCTAATTGGCTGATTAATAGTATAATAGCGATAAAAACTGACTTTTTCATTAGTTCGATTTTGGTGATTTTTAATCAAAATTACGGAATATTTTTTGCCAAAAACAAAAAAGACGAGCAAAACTCGTCTTTAAAGGTCTGTACCGCGGGTCTGACCATCTAACTGTGTGCTATAATTAACGTCAGACCTGCAGTGCGGACGTTCCGATTATATTCTTGACAAGATTTGCTCGCCCATAGCATCTGTTCCCAAAATCATATCTTTTGGAGTAGAAGCATCAGCGATATCACCTGTGCGGAAACCTGCTTTCAAAGTTGCATCAACAGCGGCAATAATTGCCTCTGATTCAGCTTTTAAACCAAACGAAATATCGAGCATCAAAGCTGCTGATAAAATCGAAGCCAAAGGATTCGCTACGCCTTTGCCTGTAATATCATGTGCCGAACCGTGAATTGGCTCATAAACGCCCGTGCTATCACCAACCGAAGCCGAAGCCAACATTCCCATCGAACCAGCAATTTGAGAGGCTTCGTCGGTAAGAATATCTCCGAAAAGATTTCCTGTTACTACCACATCAAATTTACGTGGGTCTTTGATGAGGAGCATGGCTGCTGCATCAACAAACTGGTGTTCGAGTTGTACTTCTGGGTAGTCTTTAGCTACTTCAAGCACCACTTCACGCCACAAACGGCTACTTTCGAGTACGTTAGCTTTATCAACCGACATCAATTTTTTGCCACGAGTCATAGCAGCATCAAACGCCTTACGTGCGATACGCTCAACTTCGTATTTTGAATAAATCATGGTATCGTAGGCTGTGTTTCCTTCGTCGATACGTTCACGTTTTCCGAAATAAACATCCCCTGTTAGTTCACGGAAGAAAAGAATATCGGCTCCTTTCAAAAGCTCTGGTTTGATGCTCGATGCTTCTAATAATTCATCAAAAAGTTTGATTGGACGAAGGTTAGCATAAAGACCTAATTCTTTACGCATTTTCAATAAACCTTGCTCTGGACGAACTTTTGCCGAAGGGTCGTTATCGTATTTTGGATGACCAACTGCACCGAAAAGTACGGCATCAGAGGCTTTCATTTTTACGAGTGTTTCTTCTGGAAGCGGGTCGCCAGTTGCTTCGATGGCAGCATGACCGATGAGTGCTTCGTCATAAGTAAATTCATGACCAAATTTTGCAGCGATTTTCTCTACTACTTTTTTACCTACGGCAGTTACTTCCTGCCCAATTCCGTCACCTGGGACGATTAGAATATGTTTTTTCATTTTTTATTTGAGGCACAAAGGAGCAAAGGCACAAAGGCACAGAGTTTCAATGTGTCATTTTTTTAATTTATTAATCAAACTTGATAACATTCTTTCAATCTCACGACTTTGGTCGTATAAAGCTTGAAAGTTATTTTCAGACATATAATTTAGATTAAAGGCAATTTCTATTTGTGTTTGAATCTCAAAAAGAGAACCTAAAGCTATTTGCAAAAAACGAGTATAATCACCTGTACTATTTCTACCGTAACCTTCGGCAATATTACTCGGAATCGAAATTGCGGAACGCCTCATTTGTGAAGTCAGGCCAAATTGTTCATGCTGAGGTAAAGAGGTACTTTTTGAATAGACATTCGTAACAAACTGCATAGCTTTCTGCCAAACCAACAAATCTCGATATGTTTTTATTGAACTATCCAATTTTGTAAATTTATGTTTAGTTTTTACTATATTCTTCTGCTACTCTGAATCTCAGCACCTTGCTACTTTGTGCCTTTGCCCCTATGAACCTTTGTGCCTACAAACTAAATCAAATTCAACATCTTCTGAGTAGCTTTGATAGCTGAAACAGTTTGGTCTGAATCTAACCCACGAGTTTTGAAGCTTTTACCGTTGTATTCCCAACTAATAATGGTTTCACAAAGTGCATCGGTTTTTCCGCCAGGTGGAATCCTTACGGCGTAGTCGGTCAGTGTTGGAAGACTTTGTTTCTTTTTCAGATAAATCTTCTTCAACGCATTCATAAAGGCATCGTACTGACCATCGCCTTGGGCATTCTCTTCAAAAATATCCTCATCAATCTTTACCATTAATGTAGCCGACGGGCGAAGGTTTTTTGAGTGAGTCATCACATAATTAAGCACGTGTACTCGCTCAGCAACGGCCTCACTATCAAGCACATCGGAGATAATATACGGCAAATCTTCTTTCGTCACAACTTCCTTACGGTCGCCGAGTTCGATGATTCTCTGCGTAACTTTCTTGATTTCTTCGGGCGAAAGAGAAATACCTATTTCTTGAAGGTTTTTCTCGATATTGGCCTTACCCGATGTTTTGCCGAGAGCGTATTTTCGAGTACGTCCGAAACGCTCAGGCATCAAATCATTGAAATAAAGGTTATTTTTATTATCGCCATCGGCGTGGATACCAGCCGTTTGGGTAAATACGTTTTCGCCAACGATTGGCTTATTTACAGGAATACCAAAGCCCGAAAAACTCTCAACGATTTTACTAACCGTATGCAGCGACTGCTCAACCACCGAAGTAGTAACATCGGGCATAAAATCATTGATAACCGCAATCGTACTGGCCAACGGGGCATTTCCTGTGCGTTCGCCCATACCATTTACGGTCAGGTGCAAGCCTTGTACGCCCGCACGAATAGCTTCCATAACGTTAGCTACGCTTAAATCATAATCGTTATGAGCATGAAAATCGAAATGTTGATTTGGGTATCGTTCTACAATAGCTTTGATAAAATCGTAGGTTTCGTAAGGTGTTAAAACCCCCAAGGTATCGGGTAAAAGTACACGTTTGATTGGCTGTGTACTCAGAAAATCAAGAAATTGAAAAACGTATTCTTGCGAATTTCGCATTCCGTTGCTCCAATCTTCCAAATACACATTGGCATCAATACCTTTCGATTTTGCCAACGCAATAACCTGTGCAATTTCGCTAAAATGCTGTTCGGGCGTTTTTTTCAACTGATGCGTAAGATGATTCATCGAGCCTTTGGTCAATAAATTCATCACTTTCGCACCCGCTTGTAGCATCCAATTAATAGAAGATTCACCATCGACAAAAGTCAAAACCTCTACTTTATCAAGTAAATTTTGTTCTTTTGCCCAATTCGTGATTTTTTGTACTGCCAATAATTCCCCTTCCGAAACACGAGCCGAAGCCACCTCAATTCTATCCACTTTTACTTCGGTGAGTAGCATTTGAGCAATAGCCAGTTTTTCGGTAGCTGAAAAAGACACTCCGCTGGTTTGTTCACCATCACGGAGTGTTGTATCCATTATTTCAATGTGTCGCATCTTTAATTTTGAATGAGTGAATGAGTGAATGATAGAATGATGATTTAGTAAAACTATTCACTCATTTTATCATTCAGAACGGGCGGCGTACCGCTTCAAAATTAATAAAGACTCTTTTCGGCAAAAGCAGCAATCTCTGACTTCATAGACTGAAGATAATCAATATCATCGTATCCGTTAATCATGTTGTTCTTTTTGTAGCCATTGATGCCAAAGCTCTCTGACTCACCCGTTGCCAAAATAGTGATGGTTTGAGCAGGAAGATTTACCTCAAGTTCTGTATTTGGGTCTGCCTCAATAGCCGTAAAGATTTTGTGCAAAAACTCAGGGCTAACTTGTACAGGAAGGATACCGATGTTCAAAGCATTTCCTTTGAAAATATCAGCAAAAAAGCTCGAAACTACGCAACGAAAACCGTAATCGTAAATCGCCCAAGCGGCGTGCTCACGGCTTGAACCACTACCGAAGTTACGGCCACCTACAAGGATTTTGCCCGAATAGATAGGGTTGTTTAGTACGAAATCTGCTTTCGGAGAGTCATCGTTGTTATAACGCCAATCTCTGAATAAGTTTTTGTCGAAATCTACTCTGCTTGTTGCTTTCAAGAAACGTGCAGGAATGATTTGGTCAGTATCCACATTTTCGATTGGCATCGGAACTGCGGTGCTTTTTAATATAGTGAACTTATCGTATGCCATTTTTAATTTGCTTTATGCTATAGGCTGTAAGCTATAGGCTATATTTATCTAAATTATTTACTATTTAGCTTTTGAGCTAAATGATACAGTTTTTGCTTTATTAAATTAATCTTTTCATCTAACGATTGATAATTTTCTGAGTCTATGAATTTTAAATCGAAAGATAATTGTAAAAGATATTCTACTTCATGTGCTGACCCAAGAGATATTTGAACAAAACGATGAAACTCAGCATCTGAATTTCTACCACAACCTTCACTTATATTAGTTGGGATAGATACAGAAGCTCGGTTTAATTGACTTACTATTCCATATTGTTCTGTTTTAGGAAAGTTTATTGTTTGCGAATAAATTTCTAAAACTAACGAATGTGATATTTGCCAAACTTCATATTTTCTAAAATCTCTCATAATTTTATTGCTTTAAAATGTATGCCATAAGCTATATGGTTTTATTCTTGCTCATATAAAGAAAAAACGCCTAAAGCATACAGCGTAAAGCCTAAAGCATTGTGCGAGGGTCAGTAACTTTTCCTGTTACGGCTGCTGCTGCTGCCACTAATGGCGAAGCCAAAAGTGTTCTTGCACCTGGCCCTTGACGGCCCTCAAAGTTTCGGTTTGATGTTGAAACAGCGTATTTTCCAGCAGGAATTTTATCATCATTCATTGCCAAACACGCCGAACAACCTGGCTGACGAAGAGCAAAGCCAGCTTCTGTCAAGATATCCAAGATACCTTCTTCTTTGATTTGTGATTCTACGATGTGCGAACCTGGTACTAACCAAGCCGTTACGTTGTCAGCTTTTTTACGTCCTTTTACGATTGAAGCAAAAGCACGGAAATCTTCGATACGACCATTTGTACAGCTTCCCAAGAAAACATAATCAATTGGTTTTCCAACGATTTGGTCGTTTTCGGCAAAGCCCATGTAGTTCAATGATTTTGCATACGAAGCAGCTCCATCCAATACATTGGCAGCTTGAGGGATATTTTGAGAAATACCTGTACCTAAGCCTGGGTTTGTACCATACGTAATTTGCGGCTCAATTTCAGAAGCATCGAATGTATATTCAATATCGAAAACAGTTCCTTCGTCGGTTTTGAGTGTTTTCCAGTAAGCCAATGCTTTATCCCAAGCCTCGCCTTTTGGAGCTTGCTCACGGCCTTGTAAGTAAGCGAAAGTAGTTTCGTCAGGGGCAATCATACCTCCTCTGGCACCCATTTCGATTGACATATTACAAACTGTCATACGTCCTTCCATAGTCATATTTTCAAAAACTTCACCAGCATACTCGCAGAAATAACCAGTAGCACCCGCTGCCGAAAGTTTTGAAATGATAAAGAGTGTTACGTCTTTTGGTAATACACCTTTGCCCAATTTACCATTGATTGTCACACGCATTTTCTTTGGTTTTGGCTGCATGATACACTGCGAAGAAAGTACCATTTCTACCTCAGAAGTACCAATTCCGAAGGCAATTGCACCAAAAGCACCGTGTGTAGAAGTATGAGAGTCGCCACAAACGATGGTCATTCCTGGAAGTGTAATACCATTTTCAGGTCCAACTACGTGAACGATACCATTTTTTGCGTGACCTAATCCCCAGTGAGAAATGCCATATTTGGCCGAGTTTGTTTCCAAAGCTTTCAACTGATTGGCCGAAAGTGGGTCTTGAACTGGTAAATGTTGGTTGATTGTTGGCGTATTATGGTCGGCTGTTGCAAATGTGCGATTAGGGAAAAGTACACCCAAGCCACGGCTTTCGAGACCTAAAAAGGCAACTGGACTCGTTACTTCGTGAATGAAGTGGCGGTCAATGAAAAAAACATCGGGGCCGTCTTCGATGTTACGAACGACGTGGGCATCCCATACTTTGTCAAATAATGATTTTGGTGCTGACATATTAATTTATGATAAATTTTCTATGCCACAAAATTGAGTATAATAACCTAATAATGATTAACGAAATACGACCAAAAAATAACGTTTTTGGTTTAAGTGATTTTATTGGGCGTAAAACCGTATTTTTCTTTGAAAGCTTTAATGAAATGTGATACACTTTCGTATCCGATTTCAAGGCTTATTTCCGATACGTTTTTCTTAGAGTTTTGTAGAAGAAAATAGGCATACTCCAAACGTTTGTTTCTAATCCAAGCGGCGGGTGAAGTATGAAATTGTAGTTCGAAATCACGTTTAAAAGCCGAAAGACTTCTTCCCGAAATTTGAGCTAATTCGGCAATAGAAAGGGGTTTTAGGTAGTAGTTTTCAAGAAAATAAGCTAAATCGGCTTTCTGACCTTGATAAATATTGAAGAGTGTTTGTCTGAATTGGTCGCTGCGGTCAAGTTCGATTAAATGAAGCATCAATTCATTGAATTTCAGCTTCAAAAACTGATTCATGAGTTTGGTGCGAGTGCTAAAAAACGGAATCAGCGAATCAACAAACTTATCGAAGTTTTCGCTACTTTCGAGACTCAATATTTGTTCGATAGCATTTTCCGTCAAATCTTCAAAAAGCGTAAGGTTTTGAGCTACAAACTCTTTCAACAGGTTTTCGGGAAAGAAAAAAACAAGACTCCGATAATTGAC
Organism: Emticicia sp. MM; assembly: GCF_001649495.1. Classification (NCBI taxonomy): domain Bacteria; kingdom Pseudomonadati; phylum Bacteroidota; class Cytophagia; order Cytophagales; family Leadbetterellaceae; genus Emticicia; species Emticicia sp. MM. The sequence continues at coordinate 50,990 of NZ_LXHX01000090.1, forward strand.
ATCAATCGACTCATTCATCGAATAACAGCCCCGCTGAAAAAACAAAATTTGACCTTTCTGAACGTGAATATCTTGTGTAGGAGAGATAAACTTTTTTTCGCCTTCGAGTACATAAATAATGGCGTGTTCTTCAAAAAAAATCTCGTTTTTTGAAGGATAAATATTATTTCGATAAGCAACAAAAGTCATGTCTTGAATCTGCAAAGACTCAAATTCTTTAGAACTTATCGAACTCGGCACTCGAAGCATGGCTGAAAATTGTTATTTCGGCCAAATATACAGGATAAAAGTAAATTAGCCCGTTGTTTAGAAAAAAACAACGGGCTAACTCCATCAATAAACCTTCTCATAATACTCAGCCGCCATACGGTCAGAGTCAAAAAACGCATTTACATCATTCATGCTCTGCAACACCATCTTTTGCCATTCTTCGGGGCGGTCATAGTAGGTTGGCAATATTTTATTTTCGAGCATATCGAGCATATTCTGAATATCGACTCTATCTCGCTCCCAATCAGGCGAATGAGGGGCATCGGGCACCACAAATGAGTTTTGTTCAGTAGCAAATTCACAAACCCAACCATCAAAAGTCGAGAAATTGAGCGAGGCGTTCATAGCTGCCGTCATTCCGCTCGTACCAGATGCTTCACGCGTTACGATTGGTGTATTAAGCCAAACATCTGAGCCGTCTTTGATGAGCTTCGAGAGGTTCAATTCATGCCCTGTCAGCACAGCCATATTTGGGTAAAGATGACTCAAATAATAAAGCTGATTGAAATTATTGATTGCTCCGCCATCAAACGGATATGGTTTTCCTGCCCAAATAAACTGAATCGGATATTTCGTATTTTTCATCAATTTATCGAAGCGTTCACGGTCACGAGTGAGCAAATCGGGGCGTTTGTAAGCGGCAAAGCGTCTCGCCCAAATGATGGTCAACACATCGGGTTTAAAGAGTTTGCCCGATTGGTCGGCAACTGTCTTGAAAAGTACTTCTTTCAATTCCTTTTTGCGAGCCGCAATCGTTTTTATATCTCCTTTCTTGCGAGCTTTTTCTAAAACCTCATCTGCCCAGTAAAGATTATTTTGGGCGTTGGTTACGTGCGTAATTTCACAAATACCGCTATAATCTCCCCACATTTTACGAGAAACATCACCGTGTAGCTTCGATACCGCATTGGCTTTTCTACTCAAACGCAAGGCCACCAACGAGTGATTGAAAACATTATCAGTAATGCCGCTAATCTTACGCACTTCATTCATCGGTACACCCGCAAAGAAATTCATGCTTTCAAGCATATTGATGTCGTGTTTTTCATTGCCTGCTTCTTCGGGCGTGTGTGTCGTAAACACCAAACGTTTTTTTACATCAGCTACTTTTCCAAACTTTTTGTATAGATTAAATGCTCCTGAAAGTGCATGAGCTTCGTTGAAATGATACACATCGGGTTCGTAATTGATTTTATCCAGAAAAGTAGTGCCGCCAATTCCCAAAAGCATACACTGAGCCACTTTTATCGAAGCATCAGCATCGTAAAGGTGGTACGAAAGCGACCTTGCCCAAGTATCGTTACCATCGGTATCAGTAGTCAAGAAAAACATCGGAACTGTGCCAAATGTCGTTGATGGTAAGAAATAAGTAGCTACCCAAACAGTTCGATTTTGTACATTAATTTGGAATCTTACGCCAGTATCTTGCAAAAAACTGTACATTTTCTCACGAAACTGTACGGCCATGCTGTTATCGGTATTGCGAACTTGGTCGTAGTAGCCGTATTTCCACAAGATACCAATACCAACCAAATTTTGTTTCAACTGATACGCACTACGCATGTGCGAACCAGCCAAAAAGCCGAGTCCACCCGAATAGGTTTTTAGTGCTTGGTCGATGGCAAATTCCATCGAAAAATAAACGGCCGATTTCTTAAACTTTGGGGCAAACGAATAAGGGTGAGCAAATTGCTCAGGAAGATTTTTCATTTTATCATAGGTTATTTTCTATGACAAATGTAGAGAATTTATTTACGAATTAAGAATTATGAATGAGGAATTAAGAATGAGATTGTTAGAACAGTCTATTAATTTTGCCATACGATTACATAAAACTAAAAAAAAATCTTTGTAATTTTCGTGATAAGTTATTCGTAATTCTTAATTCCTCATTCTTAATTTCTTCTACCATCTCACCTGCCCATCGCCAATAACAACCCATTTTTCGGTAACGAGTTTTTCGAGGGCGAAAGGGCCACGAGCGTGGAGTTTTTGGGTAGAAATACCAATTTCTGCACCGAGCCCAAACTGTCCGCCATCGGTAAAGCGAGTAGAGGCATTGTGATAAACCGCTGCGGCATCTACTTCGGCCAAAAATCTTTCAGCAAGTGCCTGATTATTTGTCAAAATTGCTTCTGAGTGTCGAGATGAAAAGGCTTGCACATGAGCCAGTGCTTCATCAAAACCACTCACAGTTTTGACTGTAATTTTATAATCGAGCCATTCACGACCAAAGTCTTCGGGTTGAGCATGATGAAGTTTTTCATATCCGATTTTTTCAAAAACAGCATACGATTTTTCATCAGCATAAACGCCCACATTCCATTTATTGAAATCTTCTACCAACATTGGCAAAAATTCATCAATGATGGCTTCATCAACAATAGCACAGTCGAGCGAATTACAAACCGATGGTCGAGAAACTCGGGCATTCACAATAATATCTTTGGCTTTGGCCAAATCAGCAGTTGTTTCAACATAAGTATGCACCACACCCGCACCAGTTTCGATGGTCGGAATAAGTGAATTTTGACGCACATACTGAATGAGCGAATCAGACCCACGTGGAATAATAATATCTACAAAGCGAGTAGCTTTCAATAATTCTTCGGTGAACTTTCGGTCGGTTGGTAGAAGCAAAACTGCGTCGGGAGCAACGCCAAATTTGGCTAAGGCTTTATGAATTAATCCAACCAAGCAAGTATTCGAGAAGATAGCTTCTTTTCCACCTTTCAGCACACAGGCATTGCCCGAACGTAAACACAACGACGCCACATCAATCGTTACGTTAGGGCGAGATTCGTAAATTACACCTACAACCCCCATTGGAACGGCTATTTTCTTGATATTCAGTCCGTTTTCGAGGTTTCTTTCGGTCAATACTTCACCCGTGGGGTCGGGCAAAAGAGCAACTTCTCTCAACGAGTCGGCCAAACCTTGAATGCGACTTTCGGTTAATAATAAACGGTCGTATTTGGGGTCAGCTTTATCCATCAAGTCTAAATCTTTCTGATTTTCTGACATTATCAGTACCTTCGATTGCTCAACGATTTCGGCCAATTCATTTAATAAATCGCTACGTTGGGAATCGGTCAAACGTCGAACGGACGCCGAAGCTTGTTGGGTTTGCTGTAAAAGAGGAAGTATTGAATTCATGATTTCTTTGGAAGTCCACAATCTACGGACAACAGGCCACAGAATACTATCGACCGCCGTTTATTGACCGTTGACTCGAATAACTTTAATTAATCCCGAGCAAAAACATTGCCTTGATTCTATTTTTTCGTAAAATTACATTTTTAACAAAACATTCATACCATAAAGTAGCTGATTAAAACCAAACAACGACAATTTTTACCAAAAGCCTCCTTATCAATAGTTTAAACTCCCTTGAAAACCAACTATTGACCTTGGACTAATTAAATCAACCATATTAATTATGTTTAGCGAAAAAGACCTTAGCCTAATCGAAGCCCGTGGGGCAAAAGTGGAAACGATTCTTGAACAAATCGAGAATTTTAAAGTGGGATTTCCATACCTAAATGTCGTACGAGCAGCCACCATCGACGATGGAATGATTCAGCTTGGCGACGAAAAAGCCAAAGAACTATCGAAGGATTTCGACGACCAAATTTTCGGCAAAAAACTACTGAAATTTGTACCTGCTTCGGGTGCAGCTTCACGTATGTTCAAATCGCTTTTTGCGGCTTTGGAAGAAGATAAAATTGATAAATCGGTCAATGAAGTTTTAGAACGTCTGGAAGAATTTGCCTTCTACAAAAGTTTAGTAAAATCTATCGGTAGCGAATCGGCCGACCATAAAACTATTCTCCGACACCTCCTCACGGCCGAAGGGCTTGATTATGGTGCTTTGCCAAAAGGCTTGTTAGAGTTCCATAAATATGGTGATTCAACTCGCACACCAGCTGAAGAACATTTGGTTGAAGGAGCAAGATATGCCAGTTCAGGTGGCAAGGTGAACCTTCATTTTACGGTTTCGCCCGAGCATAGAAGTAAGTTTACGGCCTTGATTGATGCGGTTTTGGCTGATTACGAAGCAAAATATGGTGTAAAATATGACATCAGCTTCTCGGAGCAAAAACCATCTACCGATACGATTGCCGTAAACCTTGATAATACGCCTTTCCGTACGGCCAGTGGAGACTTACTTTTCCGTCCAGCAGGACACGGTGCTTTGCTCGAAAACCTCAACGACCAAGATGCCGATGTGGTATTTATCAAAAATATCGACAACGTTGTTCCTGACAGTCTAAAAGAACAAACAATCATCTACAAAAAAGCTTTGGCGAGTTTGGTGCTGAGCTATCAACAAGCCGTTTTTGCTTATTTGAAAATGATGGATGGGGCTGATTTAAAAGAAGAAGATGTAGAAGAAGTGGAAGACTTTATCGAATTTGACCTTTGTGTAGAATTCCCTGAAGGTTACGATGATTTGTCTTTTGAAGAACGTAAAACCTATTGCCGTACGAAACTCAATCGTCCGTTGCGTATTTGTGGAATGGTGAAAAACGTTGGCGAGCCAGGTGGCGGGCCTTTCTGGGCAGAAAATGCCGATGGCTCAACCTCGCTTCAAGTAGTAGAATCGGCTCAAATTGATTTGAAAGACCCTGAACAAAAAGAAATCTTTGATGGAGCAACGCACTTCAATCCTGTTGATTTGATTTGTACACTGAAAGATTATCAAGGAAATAAATTTAACCTTTTGGAGTTCCGTGACCCAAAAACTGGCTTCAATACGCAGAAATCACAAAGTGGTCGTGACCTAAAAGCACAAGAGCTACCAGGTTTGTGGAATGGTGCAATGGCCGACTGGAACACATTATTCGTGGAAGTTCCATTGATTACATTCAACCCCGTAAAAACGGTGAATGATTTATTAAGACCAGAACATCAGTAATTAATGTTTAATGGTGAATGAATAATGATAAATTAAGCTAAATTGTTGACCGTTGTCTGTGGACTATCGACTTAAATATGTCTTCATTAAAAATAGATACGCCTACGGCAGTTAGGCAGGGCGAAGAATTAGATTTGATAAAGTTGAATGACTTTATCAAATCTCAATTGCCTGATTTTGAGGAAATTACCGAAGTTTCGCAGTTCCCTGGAGGATACTCGAATCTGACTTATTTTTTGAAAACTGCTAATCGAGAATATGTTTTACGCCGCCCACCTGTGGGTGCGAAAGACATCAAAGGTGGGCATGATATGGCTCGTGAGTATAAAATTCTGACGGCTATCAAGTCGATTGGGTATGAAAAAATACCAAACCCGATTATTTTTACTGATAATGAAGCTGTAATAGGTTGCCCATTTTATATCATGGAGCGAGTGCAAGGCATTATTTTACGTGCCAAAGATGCCCCCAAACTCATGCAAACTGTTACTCCTGCCGAAATGCGAAAACTCTCAGAAGCATTGTGCGATAATCTGGCAGCTTTACACGCTATTGATATTGAATCGACAGGCTTAATAAATATAGGAAAACCCGAAGGATACATTCAACGACAAGTTGAAGGTTGGCACAAACGTTATATAGCCTCACAAACCGATGAGATTGCGGCGATGGATACTTTGGCTGCTTGGCTTAAAGATAATCTTCCTGCTGAAGGAAAACCCACGCTCATTCATAATGATTATAAGTATGACAATGTGGTGCTAAATGCCAATAATTTATCAGAAATCATTGCGGTTTTAGACTGGGAAATGACCACCGTAGGCGACCCGCTGATGGACGTAGGCACAAGCCTATCGTACTGGGCAGAAGCCGATGATGGGCCATTCGAGAAAACCTTTAATCTATCGTGGGTGGAAGGCAACTTAACTCGTCAAGAGTTTGCTGAACGTTACGCCGAAAAAAGCGGACGTGATGTATCGAATATTTTGTATTTCTATGTTTTTGGCTTATTCAAAAACTCAGTAGTTATTCAGCAGATTTATGGCCGATACAAAAAAGGACTCACCACTGACCCACGCTTTGCGGATTTGATTTTTGGCGTAAAAGCCCTTTCAAAAAAAGGCATAAAGTCGATTGAGAGTGGGAAGATGATGTGATAGACATCTAAACTTTATTTCGATAGAATTTATACCGAAGCCTTGCCGTTTGTTGCCCCGATATTGAGCCAATTTTATTGAGATTTCTTGTAATTTTCTTACATTTGAAGAAAAAAACTGAGATGGCTATTACATTTTTAGAGAAATCTGACCAATCCATTAGACCCGCTCCTAAAGTTTATACTTTGTGGGAATACCTTGCCCGTGAAGAGCGAGCAAAGGAGAAACATGAATTTTATAATGGAATCATCGTAAAAATGGCAAATGCTAAATTTAATCATAATCTAATTTCTCTGAATACAGCTTATTCATTAAAAATAGCAGTAAAAGGTTTATCAGAAAAATTTATTGTTCTTGGCGACAATCAGAAAGTGTATATTGAAGCTGAAAATGTGGCAGTATATCCTGATGCTTTGGTAATAAGCGAAAAACCTATTTTTTATCAAAATCGTGAAGATATTTTACTGAATCCTGTTGTGATAGTTGAGGTGCTTTCTCGTCGAACGAGTTTGTATGACAAAACTGCAAAATTTGATTTATACAAAAGCATTCCTTCTTTCAAAGAATACGTTTTGATTGACCCTAAAAAAATGAGTGTTGAAACTCGTTACAGAGAGGAAATAGATTTATGGCGGATAACATCATATAATGCTGATAGCCAGAAACTTAACCTAAAATCATTGGGTATAACTTTAGAAATGAATGATATTTATGAGAATGTGGTTTTTTAAGCCTTAATAATTGATGCAAGTGAAGATGATGTAAAAAACTTTAATATTTTAATTATCAGCTTTTTACAAAAATGATAGAGGTTTTAAAACAACATATCACCAATAGGCTCGGCAAAGACCTTGAAAATTTGGATATGGTACTCTCCTCTTTTAAGCATATCAAGACCAAGCGAAACCAGCATCTTTTACAACAAGGTGAAATTTGTAAATATGTGTATTTCGTTGCCAAAGGTTGTTTGCAGGTCTATGTTTACGACAAAGATTTTAATGAAACAACCCGTGATATCATCATTGAAGATAACTGGTGTTCAGAGCTTTTAAGCTTTGGAAGTGGCAAACCAGCCTTAGAAAATATCAGAACCGTTGAACCCTGCGAACTTTTCGCCATAGATAGACCGACTTTTCAAAAACTGATGGAGACAGTTCCTCAGTTTGACAAAGTTTATAAACAAATCCTTGAGGCATCTTATGCCAACTCCGTCTATCGTATCAATACATTCGTCTCATTGACAGCATTGGACAGAATTAAATGGCTAATGGAATACCGCCCAATGCTCATGACACGCCTTTCGAGTAAACTTATCGCTTCTTATTTGGGCATCAATAAAGATGTTTTTAGCCGACTAAAAGCCAAACTGTAAAACATAGACTTTTGTCATCATTCACGAAATTTTAATTGTTGAAATTTGCCCAATCATTCACAATTAAAGTTAAAAATCATGACAGAGTATCTATTGTTATTTCGCAACGCCAGTGCCGAAAACGGCTATTTGGCTACTTCACAAGATATGGCAGAAGACATGCCTAAATGGCAATCTTGGATTGGAAATATTGCCATGCAAGGTAAATTAGTACATACCGCCCCAATGCGTTATGAAGCATCTATTGTAAGTAATAGCGGTGTTTCCGACGGCCCACATAAAGAAGCTAATAGTGTTTTAGTGGTGGGGTTCTTAGTCTGCAAATCGGATAGTTTGGAAGAGGTGCAAGAATGGAGCGAGACCTGTCCAGTACTAAAATATCCTAACACCTCGGTTGAAATTCGCCCACTTATTCCTTTTCCAACCAACTAAATATCAAGATAATGGACAAAATCTTAAATTCGGGTAGATATATATTCCCACTGTCGTTTTTGCTTTACGTTGGTTTGCATTTGGGCAAGCCCGAAGTCGGAGCTTCGTTTGTACCTAATTATATTCCATTTCCGTTCTTTTGGAATTACTTTACATTAGTTTGTATCTTGCTTTTTATCATAAGTGCTGTAATTGGAAAGTATGATAAGTTAGCCTATTCATTAATGGCAGTTTATGTAGTTTTAATGGCAGTTTTAGTCCATTTACCAAGGGCTATGGGGCAAGAATTAGGCGTTGAGAATATGACTGCCGATATAGCAAGAGAGAAAGAACTTGAAATGGTAAACTTTTTCAGAAATATAATGGTAACTGGGGCATTATTGGCTTTTGCCAAATTTGTATCCAAAGATAAACGTATTATTGGGTAGTTACATTATATAAACAAACGAGGCTTGGAAGTTATTCCAAGCCTCGTTTGTTTATATAAATTCTCTATTTATACTGCTCAATAATTCTAAAAAGTGCCTTTTGTGTATCAAGATTCGGGAAGAAATCATAGATTTGGGCGTGGGCATCATAGTTTAGAATCAAGCCCGTTTCGAGATATTTGTAGGCTTCGTTGTAGCTTCCATCAAAAATCAAATAGGCTGCTGCACGATAAAATAAATCGGCATCGTCAGGCATTTCACTGATTCCGTCATAGACAATCTCAAAGGCTTTGCCATATTGGCTTTGCTCAAAGAAAAGCAATGACCAATTCAACCAAATATCAGGGTTGTTCGGGTCGAGTGCAACGGCTTGTGTGTACGCCTCATTGCTTGATAAAAAATTACCTAACTTAGATTCGGTATCTCCCAAAAGCAGCCAATAATCAGCGTTTGCTCCGTTAAGTTTAATGGCTTTTTGCGTAAAATGGACACTTTCAAACCAACGTTCTTGCTCATACAAAGCCGAACCCATTCCAAACCAAGCATCGTCCCAATTTTCATCCAAAACGGTTGCTTCTCGGTAGTTTTTGTAGGCTTCGTCGTATTGTTCGAGTTTTTCGCAGGCTGCTCCTAAATGCGTATAAACTTCGGCCGTTGGAGCTTCATGTTTCAGTACATTAGCGTAACATTCTTTAGCATCCAAGAAATTATTAAGGTTCATATAGGCGTGAGCCAAATTGAACCACCCAGAAGCAAATGTTTCTTTGACCGTAACGGCATAATCATACGCAAAAGCAGCATCTTTATGCTTGCCAAGGCGGCTGTGAGTCATACCCAGGGCAAACCACGCAAAGTGTGAATAAGGGTCGTTATCAACTAATTCTTGAAAATAGCTGAGGTTTTCTTCTAATTTATCTGCTTGCTCTAAGCAAAAAACCAGTTCATAAAAAGCAATTTCTTCTTGAAATTTATTTCGGATAGCTTTTTTGTAGAAATGAGCCGCTTCTTCAAATTTTTGCCAATTTTGGTAAGTTTGAGCAAGCTGAAAATATACTGTTTCTTTTTCGTCAGATAATAATAATGCCTCACGCAGATGCTCAATGGCTTCTTCATAATTGCCCATAAGATTGCAAATTACACCTCTCATGTAAGTGATTTCGTTATCGGCTGGATTATAAGTGGCAGCAGTATCCAAAACCTCCATTGCTTCGTCGAACTGCTCGTAGTTGGCGTGCAGTTGTACTTTATCGAGTAGTAATTCGAGCGAATAAGGGTATTGCTGAAGGCCAATTCGGCAGGCTTTCATGGCCATATCCCACTTGCTTTTGAGCAAATAGTATTCGGATAATTGTTCGTATGTTTCTTCGTCGAAGAAAACCGTTTCTTTACTTTTGAGCATTTCCTCAAAGCGTTCGGCCGATGCTTTTACATCAGCGTCATCGAAACCATCGAATCTGTCACTAAATTCGTGTTGCATGTAGAATTCCACTCAAAGGTTAAACAGCCCAACCAAGGGCTGCACATCGTGCTTAAAATTGATTTTTTGGGTATAAAACCAGCCCTATCTTTTCTGCTTCTTTGGTGTTATCTATTGATAATCAACTAAATCACAATCAAGATTAGCAGACTTGATAAAACTATCAATAAATGTAAAAATTATTTATTAAATGTCAATAGTTTTCCAGAAATAAAAGTTATTGTGATGGTGATTTGTTATTGGTTGATTAGTGAACCAGTTACTCGTTATTAGAAAAACAAACCAATAACCGCACGGGCGGCCCCGCAGTTTCCCAATAACTAATTCTCCAATAACCAATTTATTTTTTCAAAAGAAAATTTCCTACTCGGCTAATTGTCTCGTCCAAGTCGGTAAATTGAAAATTAATTGCTTTCTGAATCTTTTGGTTTTTATAAGCAAATTTCGTGCGAGAGTTGTGGGCGGTTTCTTTTGTAATTAATGGAGCTTTTTTTGTAAAGAATGCCCTCAGAGCTTCAAGTCTCCACAAGATTTCGATGGCGAAAGGAGACAAAGTCTTAAAAGGAGCTTTTTTGCCGAAAATAGCCGCTATTTTCTCGAAAAACACCTTATACGTAGTCGTCCCGCCATTCAAGATAAAGCGTTCGCCTTTGATTTCGGAGGTTGTAAGTTTAAAAATAGCAGTTACGAGGTCATTGACATCGACATAGTTGAGGTTACCATTGGTATAATATTTGTGCTGGTCATATACATACTTAAAGAGCTGCGTACTACTTTTGTGCCAATCTCCTTCGCCTAAAATAATTGAGGGATTTACTACCACCACATTAAGTCCTTCGGCTTCGCCACGCCAAACTTCAAGCTCTCCTTCATACTTCGATTTTGCATAATTTGAATTAAGTGGAGAATCTTCCCATTTTTGGTTTTCGTCAATGATGCCTCCGTGAACATTTTCTGATGCCGACGTTGGGCGACCCAATGCCGCAATCGAACTTACATGACAGAGCTTTTTGATGTTTTTCTCCAGACAAATATTCACTAAGTTGGCAGTTCCTTCAACGTTTACCTTAAACATTCGGTTGCGGTCTTTAGGTGCAAATGATACCAATGCGGCCGTATGAACTACAAAATCTTGATTTTCGAGTGCATTTTCAAGTGAATGTATATCTAAAATATCACCTTCGATAATTTTGATTTTAGATATAATATCTTTTAGTAAAGATAAATCGCTGCCAGCACGGCACAATGCCGAAACCTCATAGCCCGCTTCTATAAATCTACGAGCAGTAGCACTGCCAACTAAGCCATTTGCACCTGTAATTAAAACTCGATTCATAAAATTAATGAGTGAAGCTGTACGCCGCCCGTTCGGAATGAGCGAATGTGTGAGTGTATAAAAAATTACAATATTTACTGCAAAATAAAACGCAGGTTTTTATGGTTTGCTATGATAAACTATGATTCATAGTTAAATCATAATCAATCTTAATAATCATAAAAACCTGCGTTCTATATACTATACAAAAAATTATCTCGAATAGTTTGGAGCTTCTCTGGTAATCTGAATATCGTGCGGGTGACTTTCTTTGATACCCGCCGCTGTGATTTTCACAAATTTAGCTTTTTGTAAAGTGGCGATATCACCAGCACCACAATAGCCCATCCCTGCTTTCAAGCCACCTACCATTTGGTAAATGATTTCAGCAGCACGACCTTTGAATGGTACACGACCCACGATTCCTTCGGGTACGAGTTTCTTAATATCATCTTCGGCATCTTGGAAATAACGGTCTTTCGAGCCATCTTCCATGGCTTCTACCGAACCCATTCCACGGTATGTTTTAAATTTACGTCCTTCATAAATCACCATTTCACCAGGGGCTTCTTCTGTTCCTGCCAAAAGTGAACCCATCATTACGGTACTTGCACCACCAGCAATGGCTTTCACAATATCTCCCGAGAAGCGAATACCGCCGTCGGCAATGACTGGAACGCCATATTTTGCGGCAGCTTTGGCTGAATCGGCAACGGCCGAAAGCTGCGGCATTCCGATACCTGCAATGATACGAGTCGTACAGATACTTCCTGGGCCTACACCTACTTTGATAGCATCGGCACCTGCTTTGGCAAGAGCTTCGGCCGCTTCTTCGGTGGCAATATTTCCTACAATAACATCAATTTTCGGGAAGGCCGCTTTGATTCGCTTGAGGGTATCAATTACGCCTTTCGAGTGTCCATGAGCGGTGTCGATACTTACCACGTCAACTCCTGCTTTAATGAGTGCTTCAACACGTGCTTCGATATCTGGCGTTACGCCTACGGCAGCCCCTGCAAGCAAACGACCCAAGCTATCTTTTGCAGCATTTGGACGGTCTTTTTTCTTTAAAATATCACGGTAAGTAATTAAACCGATGATTTTGTAATCTTTATCAACAATCGGAAGTTTCTCGATTTTATAATTGCGTAAGATGTCTTCGGCTTCGGCCAATCCTGCTCCTTCATGCCCAACGATTAGGTTTTCTTTAGTCATGATGTCGGTGATTGATTTTGAAGCATCTTGCTGAAAACGTAAATCACGGTTAGTGATGATACCTTTGAGTTTTTGGTTTTCATCAACGATTGGAATACCTCCGATGCGGAATTCTTTCATGATACGAAGAGCATCGCCAACGGTTGCTGTTTCGGGAAGTGTAATTGGGTCGATAATCATGCCGCTCTCCGAACGCTTCACTTTGCGAACCTGCTCGGCTTGCTGTTGAATAGACATGTTTTTGTGAATAAAACCAATTCCGCCCTCTTGTGCCATTGCCACTGCCATTTCGTATTCGGTAACGGTATCCATTGCCGCCGAAATAAGTGGAATGTTTAATTGAATATTTTTTGTTAAAAATGTTTTCGTGTGCGTATCACGTGGAAGTACCTCGGAGTATGCTGGGACGAGCAGAACGTCGTCGTAGGTGAGTGCTTCGTAAAGCAACTTTGAAGAATCTAACATAGCAAATAATTTCGTTTTCTTATTTGCCAAGCAAAGTTACGGCAAATATTTGAAAACGACAATTTTATGCGAAAAATTTAATTTTTAGGTAATGTTGGGGAAAATAAAAATAGAACGCAGATTTTTAAGATTCTTATGATAATTATGATTATTGTAATGATAAATCTAAACAATCATAATTATCATAAGAATCAGCGTTCTATTTTTTTATGCTTTTACTCAATTCTCCACTCGCCGTTTTTGTAGAAATCTAAGATTTTTTTCTGTAATAAAAATTCGTATTTGGCTTGTACGAGGTTAGACTTTGCTCGGTCGAAATTGGTTTTGGCGAGCATATATTCTAAATAATTGACCGTTCCTGCATTGATTCTGCTTTCTACGGCTTTGATGTTTTGGTCTAAAATATTTACTTGATTGCTCGCAACTTTATAGCGGTCGGCGGCGGCAGTGAGCAACTGATAACTCTGCTCAATGGCTTGGCGGAGTTGAAGTTTGGTCACATTCAACTGATTTTGACTGAGTTGTTGTTGAATTTTTACGGCCGAAATTCTCGGAGCATTTTGCAAACGACCCAAAATCGGAATGCTAATATCTAAGCTCAACGACCCACTTCGAGTACCGTTGATTTGCGTAAAATAGTTTTCTGATTTATTTGATGAAGAATAAAAAGTGCCATAATTACCCGATAGGCTTATCTGCGGCAAATTAAAAGCTTGCGTAGCTTTAAGCTGGCTATCGAAACTTTTTAGGCGGAGTTCGCCCGCTTTTATTTCGGGGAAATTATTGGCGGCTTGCTCAAAAATACCCTCAATTGTCAGATTATCAATTGTGTATTGAAGTGCGTCATCTTTTAAAGCCTCAAAATTTGCTGAATTATTGCTCGATTGGTTCATTAGTTGAAACAATGCAAGACGGGCGGCTTTGTTATTATTTTGTGCAGTAACCAACGAAAATTCATCATTGACCAACTGCGATTGCACTTGAAAAAGTTCTGTTTGACCAACTACGCCTGCTGCCACTTGTTTATTTACTCTTTCAACTTGCGATTTGGCGGTTTCGACTTGTTGTTTGCTTACTTCCAGTAATTCTTGCGAAGCCAAAACTTGCAAATACGCTTGAATGATTCCGATAATGGTGCGGTTTTTTATAGCTTCAATATTTTTAGCCCCAGCATCACGCAGAAACTCGTTTTGACGAATTTGATTTTTTATCTGAAAACCATTAAAAACAGGCATTGATGCTTGTAAACCAAAGTAGTTGGTGGTATAAATCTGCTCGATATATGCATTTGTAAAGCGGTCAATACTGCGGCCTACTCGTACATCTTGGCCCGTGCCGAACCCAATGCGTGGGTAAATTTGAGATTTTGCCCTTGCCAGTTCGATATTGGCACTTTCGCCCATTATCTGACTTTCTCGGTAGGTTAAATTGTTTTTGATAGCTATATCGACGCATTCTTTTAGGGAAAGCTCTTGCCCGAAAACCCACCCCTTTTGGAAGAAAAAAATGATGCTTAAAAATAAGATTTTTTGTAATGTATTTTTCATGATTTTATAGAATTAATGTTATGCGACAACTTGGTTAAAAACACCCCTTTAGGAATTTGGAGCATCTATCCAACCATCTTTCAATCGTATAATTCTATTACCATATTCGGCGTTGGCTTCCGAGTGAGTTACCTGCACGATAGTCACGCCATCTTTTTGATTGAGTTCTTTGAAAAGCTCCATGATTTGCTGGGCGTGTTCGGAATGAAGATTTCCCGTTGGCTCATCAGCAAAGATAATTTTTGGCTCGGCTACAATGGCTCGGGCAATACCCACGAGTTGTTGTTGCCCGCCCGAAAGTTGAGAAGGAAAAAGGTCTTTTTTTGCTACAATATTAAACCTGTCCAATACATCGGCTACACGGCTTTTTCGTTCGGCTGATGACTGTCCTTTATAAAGGAGTGGGGTTTCGATGTTTTCGTAAACCGTCAATTCGTCAATCAAATGATAAGCCTGAAAAACAAAACCAATGCTTGTGCGATGCAGTTCGGTACGTTTCTTTTCAGAAAGTTTCAGTACTGGATTTTCGCCTAAAATATATTCTCCTTCAGAAGCCTCTTCGAGTAAGCCCAAAATATGAAGAAGGGTTGACTTTCCCGAACCCGATGGCCCCATGATTGATACAAATTCGCCCTCTTTTATTTCGAGGTTGATGTTGCGTAAAACATAGGTTTTGCCGAATCCTGCGGGATAATATTTGGAGATATTTTTTAGTTGAATCATTGGTTTTGTTTACGGACTTTCGCCATCTAAATCTTTCGTTTAAGTTGCAAATAATCTAAGAAATAGATGACTTTAATGGATAAATTATTATTTTGGTCGCTTTGAAGCGTATTTTGAAAATTGTCAAAGTAACGTGTGTTGGCTATTTCTGAACTCATAACTCCTGCATCTTTCCACACAACATTCAGGAAGCTACCAGGAGCAAACTGCCACGTATAAACCATATCAATATTAAAGTAATTGACATTACGGTTGTATTTTTCTGTTAAACCATTTTTAGGACTTAATGAACCATCATCATTGAGCGTAAAAAACTCTTTGTTATCTACTACGCTCATGTAATGTCTGGCTCTGAAAGTTAGCCCCATTTTGTTGGTGAAATTATATTTTAGGTTCAATACATTATCAATGGTGCTTACTTTTCTGATAGCAAATAAAGTGTTTCCATCATCAAGTGTTGTAGTATAGCCTAAGCCTCTTGGTCTTGGCTGAAAACCAAGTTGAAGACCTACCGAAAACTTGCTATTGAAACGGTAATTTTGAGCTAAAAAAACATCAAAACCACTGAGTTTATAAAAATTTAAAAATACTCTTTCAACAACTTCGGCATTGACCGAATATTTCTTTGCCGAATTACTCTCTATCCAACCTCCAAAAGCTACGCTTCCACCTCTTCTGAAAACTTTTCCCATTGTGCGTGGCTCGTAAAAGTCATTCTGAACAGGGTTATAATTAGCAAAAGCACCAAACCAAATCAATTTTTTTGTCTGTGCATTGATATTTACATTGAATCTCGAATTCTGATATTTACTATCTATTTCGCCGATTTGGGTGTATAAATTGCTCAAACCAGCATTAAAATTCAAAAATAAGCGATTATACCAGCCTTTTGGCTCAGTGTATCGGTAGCCAACGTGGAGGTTATGATTGATAAAATTATTATTCGTGAAATAACCTAAATCGTTGCTGGTATATTTTTCGTCGGTCAAGGCTTGCGAAAGATGATAATTGAATCGTCCGCTATTCTTTCCGAAACTTAGACTATGACTATATCCGAGTGAGTTTTCACTGTCGGGTGTTTTATATTTTAAATGACTGAGCGATGCACTTCCTGCCAAATTATAGGTATTTTTCTTGTCGTAAAAGCTAAAAAGAGCGGCACTCACATTAGCATTGTATTCGTTTCCACCTCGCAAAACACTGGTATTGACAAAACTCACACTCGAATTATTCTTGAGTGTTTGGTCAAGTACAAAAAGGTTATAATTGGTCGTTGGATTGGTTTCAAACTTCCTGATTTCACCCGTTTCGATATTTTCGATGGTGGCAAATTGTGCTTGCGTAACTGCATTTAAAAGACCAACGCCCAAACCGCTTTTTGTTCTCCCCGAAATCTTTGAGGCATTAATTAGTTTTGATTCCGACGGATTTCTTAGCATTCTTTCATTAGCTTTTACGTCATCGTAGGCATCATATAAATTAATGGGTGTACCTCCAATTCGCCGAGAATAAAACAAATTCCCTTTGTTGAAAAGCTCAGTACCTTCCGTAAAAAAAGA